>NZ_JBFBGN010000019.1:0-79112 GCF_040684675.1 Streptomyces sp. NPDC089915
AGGGAAGCGGATCGCTGACCCACCCCGCGGCCAGGACCAGCCGCGAGGCGCGGTGCACGGCCAGGAAGCCGAAGGGGCGGTCGAAGCGCACCTCGATCCGGCCCGCCGGAACCAGCCGCGACAGCACCAGGACCAGCACCCCGTGCTCCTCCAGCCCCGCCCGCGCCCGCTCCAGCCGCTCCGGCGCGGCCCGCCCGCGCAGGGACTCCAGCCACCGGGAGCCGCCGCGCGAGCGCACCCCGCGCTGCCCGAGCCAGTACAGGGCGAGGTCCCCGGCGAACGCCGCCAGCGCCGCCACCCCGAACACCAGCAGCACCCCGAAGGGCAGCGACCGCTGGTGGAAGGCCACCACCGCCGCCGAACTCACCAGCGCCCCCGTGGGGATCACCGGCACCAGCGCCCCCAGCGCGACCAGGACGAACAGCGCCGGGTAGCCCACCGCCCGCTGGGTGGTCTCCGGCGGTACCCGCCCCACCACCTCCGCGGCCCCCTCCCACCACCCCGTCACGGCAACGGCACCCGCTCCCCGTGCGCGGGGACCCGTACCGCCGTCTCCGGCGCGAGCACCCCCGCCAGCCGGGCGAACTCCTCGCCCGGCGCGTGGAACTCGTGCGGCCGCACCGCGTCCATGCCGATCGGCCAGTACGTCCCGTAGTGCACCGGCACCGCCGCCCGCGGCGCCAGCCGCGCCAGGGCCCGCGCCGCGCCCTCCGGGTCCAGGTGCCCCGGCCCCAGGTACGGCCCCCAGCCGCCCACCGGCAGCAGGGCCACGTCCACCGGCCCCGTCTCCTCGGCCATCGTGTCGAACAGCCCCGTGTCCCCGGCGAAGTACGTCCGCTCCGCGCCCTCGACCACGTACCCCAGCGCCCGCACCCGGCGCGGCCCGAACGGCAGCCGCCGCCCGTCGTGCCGGGCGCTCACCGCCCGGACCCGTACCCCCGCGCGCACGCCGACCTCCTCGCCCGGGACCACCTCCGTCACCACCAGGCCCCGGACCGCCGCCAGCCGCGCCAGCCCCGGCACCGCGCGGGGCGCCCCGCGCGGCACCACGAGCCGCGTGCCGGGCGCCAGCCGGGCCAGCGACGGCAGGTGCAGGTGGTCGGAGTGCAGGTGCGACACCAGCACCACGTCCGCCTCGGCCGCCTCCGGCGGGGGCACCGCCCCGCGACGGCGCCGCAGGTGCGCGAACCGCCGTACGAACAGCGGATCCGTCAGCACCCGCACCCCCGAGTCCCGCACCGTGCAGGTGGCGTGCCCCCACCAGGTGATCTCGACCGGCACCCCGCACCCCCTTCCCTCACCCAGTCGAGCCTAGGCTTTCCCCCGCCGGTTCGCCCCGAAGCGGAACTCCGCACCACCCCTCCTCCCCGGGCCCGGATCGGAGTAGGGTCGGGCGCCATGGATGCGTTGCGCGTGGCCGCGATCGCCAGCCTGGCCCCGCTGGAGGAACTCGACGCCGACCCCTTCGCCGTGGACACCCGGAGCCAGCACGCCATGTGCGCGCGCTGGGCCGCCGCCCAGGGCTACGTGGTCACCCGGCAGCTGCTCTTCTACGGGCTGCGGGCCGACCACTGCGGGCTGTGGAGCGACGTGGACGAGGGCCGGGTCGACCTGTTCGTCGCCCCCAGCCGGCGGGTGCTGGCCCGAGCCCTGCGCTCCGTCGAGGAGTTCACCGCGGAGTGCGCGCGGCGCGGGGTGCGCCTGGAGACCGCCGGGCTGGAGGAACCGCTCTACACCTCCGCCATGAAGGCCGAGGTGCACCGCCGGCTGTCCATGCCGACCGCCGGCTACGACGGCACCTGAGAGCCCCCGCCCCCCCGTGCGCCATCCGTGCGGACCGGCCTCCCGCGCCGCCCTGTGCGACGCTGGCGGGGGGACCGCGGGCAGACGTCCGGGGGAGACGCGAGGCGGTGGGCCGTGGGGCGTTGGAGAGGGCGGTGGCGGGCCGCGGGCGGCGCGCTGGTGCGGATGCTCCTCGTGTGGGCGGCGTCCACGCTCACCCTGCTCGTGCTCGCGGCGGTCCTGCCCGACTTCCGCCTGGAGTCCGCCGACGGGGACAGCGTCACCCGGGTCGGGCTCACCGCCGCCTGGGGCGCCGGGGCCTTCGGCCTGCTGACCGCCCTCGTCTGGCCCGTCGTCGTACGGGCCCTGCTGCTGGTCCCCGCCCTCGTGCTCGGGCTGCTCGTCTTCTTCCTCAACGGCTCCCTCCTGCTGATGGCCCTCAGCCTGATCCCCGCGGAACGCGGCGCGGCCGCCGCCCCCGAGACGGCGGTGGTCGTCGCCGCCGCCATGTCCGCCGTCGCCTCGGCCACCTCCACCGCGCTCGCCGTACGCGACGACGAGGCCTACCGGCGCCGGCTGCGCCGGCTCGCGGCCCGGCGCCGCCGGCGCCGCGGACCGCCCCCGGGCGGCGGCCCGGGGCTGGTCTTCCTCCAGCTCGACGGGGTCGGCTACCGGGTGCTGCGCAAGGCGGCGGCCGACGGCCTGATGCCGACGGTGGCCGGCTGGCTGGACCGCAGCCACCGGGTCATGCCCTGGCGCACCGACTGGTCCAGCCAGACCGGGGCCAGCCAGCTCGGCATCCTGCACGGCTCCACCTTCGACGTCCCCGCCTTCCGCTGGTACGAGAAGGACACCGGCGAGGTGATGGTCTGCAACCGGCCCACCAGCGCGGCCGAACTCCAGCGCCGCGCCGTGACCCGCACCCGGGACGGCGGGCTGCTCACCCTCGACGGGGCCAGCCGGGGCAACCTGTTCAGCGGGGGCGCCGACCAGCTGGCCCTGGTCCTCTCGGTCGCGGCCCGGCGCGGCCGCGCCAACCGCTCCCGCGCGGGCTACTTCGCCTACTTCTCCGACCCGGCCAACGCCGTCCGCACCGCCCTGTCCTTCGTCGCCGAGGCGGGCCGGGAGATCGGCCAGTCGCTGCGCTCGCGGCTGCGCGACGAGCACCCCAGGGTCTCGCGCGCCGGCCTGTACCCGCTGATCAGGGCCTTCGCCACGGTCGTCGAGCGGGACGTGGTGGTCTCGGCGGTGATCGGGGACCTGCTCGCGGGCCGGTCGGCGGTCTACGCGGACCTGGTGGCCTACGACGAGGTCGCCCACCACTCCGGCCCGCACGGCCGCGACACCGACCGGGTGCTCGCCCGGCTCGACCGGAGCCTCGCGCTGATCGCCCGGGTCGCCGAGCACGCACCGCGCGAGTACCGCTTCGTCCTGCTGTCGGACCACGGCCAGAGCCCGGGGGAGACCTTCCTCGGCCGCTACGGGCTCAGCCTGGAGGACCTCGTCCGGGCGGGCTGCGGACTGCCGGTGCCCCGCCGGGCCGGCCGCACCCGCAGCGGGGCCGAGGCCCGGGCGGCGGTCCTGGCCGCCCTCCCCCGGCCGGTGGAGGAGGACGGGGAGGAGGCCCACCCCCCGCCGGGCCCGGACCCGGTGGTGCTGGCCTCCGGCAACCTCGGGCTGATCTCCTTCCCCCGCCTCCCCGGCCGCGCCACCCGCCGGCGGATCGAGCGGACCCACCCCGGCCTGCTGGCCACCCTGGCCGGCCATCCGGGGGTGGGCTTCCTGCTGGTCGACGGGGAGGTGCTGGGCCCCGGCGGGGCCTCGGCGCGGCTCGACGTCCCCGGGGCGGCGGAGGAACTCCTGGCCGCGTTCGGACCGGGCGCGGCGGACGCGGTCCGCCGGACGGACTCCTTCCCGCACGTGGCGGACGTCATGGTCAACTCCGCGTACGACCCCCGCACCGGGACCGTGCACGCCTTCGAGGAGCAGATCGGCTCGCACGGGGGCCTGGGCGGGGAGCAGGGGCGGCCCTTCCTGATGTGGCCGACGGACCTCTCCGAGCCCGGCCCGGAGCCGGTGGGCGCGGAGGCGGTGCACGAGGTGCTGCGCCGCTGGCTGCGCGAGTCGGACGGCCCCCAGGTCCCGCTCCCGGCCCGGCCGGAGGAGCGGCGGCCCGAGGAGCGTCGGCCGGAGGAACGGCAGCCCGGGGAACCCCGGCCGGATGATCCCCGGCCGGAGGATCCCCGGCCGGAGGGCGGATCGGGCGCAACCCTTCCGCCCGCGGCGGGTCCGGTGCCGGACGAAACCCGGTGATTTGGTGCGGAGTTCACGGTGGTCAACCATGTGTTGACCTGCCCACCATGTGAGACACCCAGAGGCGCACCACCGATGACCAGCACCGCAGCCCCGCCCGCCGAGGAAAGCACCGCCCCCGGGGCCACCGGAACCGGAGCGCCTGCCTCCGCCGAGCCGGCCGACCGGCACGCCCGCCGCTTCGGCCTCCCCGTCGCCGTCTGCCTGGTCATGGGCAACGTCATCGGCGGCGGGATCTTCCTGCTGCCGGCCTCGGTCGCCCCCTTCGGCACCATCAGCCTGCTGTCCTTCGCCGTGCTGACCCTCGGCGCGGTCGCCCTCGCCCTGGTCTTCGCCGGCCTAGCCCGGCGCCACCCGCGCACCGGCGGCCCCTACGTGTACGTCCGCGCCGCCTTCGGCGACTTCGCGGGCTTCCTCGCCGCGTACAGCTACTGGATGACCGCCTGGGTCTCCAACGCCGCCCTCGCCGTGGCCTCCGTCGGCTACCTCGCCGTGCTCTTCCCCGCGGTGGGGGAGCACAAGTGGACGATGTGCCTGGCCGCCCTCCTCGTCCAGTGGCTGCCGGCCCTCTCCAACCTGGCCGGCACCCGGTACGTGGGCGCCGTGCAGGTGGTCGCGACCGTCCTGAAGCTGGTCCCGCTGCTGCTCGTCGCCTTCGGCGGGCTGTTCTTCTTCGACCCGGCCAACCTCGGCCCCTTCCGGGCCACCGACCAGAGCCCGGTCGGCGCGGTCTCGGCCTCCGCCGCGATCCTGCTCTTCAGCTACATCGGCGTCGAGTCCGCCGCCGTCAGCGCCGGCGAGGTCCGCGACCCGGCCCGCAACGTCGGCCGGGCCACCGTCCTCGGCACCGTCGGCGCCGCCGTCGTCTACCTGCTCGGCACCCTCTCCGTCTTCGGCCTGGTCGCCCACGACAAGCTGGTCGCCTCCCAGGCGCCCTTCACCGACGCCGTCGACACGATGTTCGGCGGGACCTGGGGCGGCACCCTGGTCGCCGCCGCGGCCGTGATCTCGGTGGTCGGCGCGCTCAACGGCTGGACCCTGCTCGGCGCCCAGACCCCGTACGCGGCCGCCAAGGACGGGCTCTTCCCGAAGGCCTTCGGGAAGAAGCGGCGCGGGGTGCCGGTGGTCGGCGTGATCGTCACGGTCGTCATGGCCTCCGCCCTGACCGTCTACAACTACACGGCGGGCTCGGCCGCGGTCTTCGAGTCGCTGGTGCTGATCACCACCTTCACGGCGACCGTCCCCTACCTGCTCTCGACGGCCGCCCAGCTGTACTTCCTGGCCTCGGGGCAGCGGGACCGGGTCCGGCGCGGGCAGCTGGTCCGCGACGGCGTCCTCGCCGGCCTGGCCTTCGCCTTCTCGATGTGGCTGGTCGCCGGCTCCGGGTACGCGGCCGTCTACCAGGGCGTGCTGTTCCTCTTCGCGGGCGTCCTGGTCTACGCCCTGATGTCCGCCCGCAGGGCCCGCGCGGCCGGCACGGCCGGCTGACCGGTACGCGGGCACGACGGAAAACGCGGAGGCCCGCGCCGAACGGCGCGGGCCTCCGCTTTCGTGCGTCCCCGGGGATCAGTCCAGGTAGTCGCGCAGCACCTGCGAACGCGACGGGTGGCGCAGCTTCGACATGGTCTTGGACTCGATCTGGCGGATGCGCTCACGGGTCACCCCGTACACGCGGCCGATCTCGTCCAGCGTCTTCGGCTGGCCGTCGTTGAGGCCGTAGCGCATGGAGACCACGCCCGCCTCGCGCTCGGAGAGCGTGCCCAGGATCGACTGGAGCTGCTCCTGGAGGAAGGTGAAGGACACCGCGTCCGCGGGCACGACCGCCTCGGAGTCCTCGATGAGGTCACCGAACTCGCTGTCGCCCTCCTCACCCAGGGGGGTGTGCAGGGAGATCGGCTCGCGGCCGTACTTCTGGACCTCGATGACCTTCTCGGGGGTCATGTCGAGTTCCTTGCCCAGCTCCTCCGGGGTGGGCTCGCGGCCCAGGTCCTGGAGCATCTGGCGCTGCACGCGGGCGAGCTTGTTGATGATCTCGACCATGTGCACGGGGATGCGGATGGTGCGGGACTGGTCGGCCATGGCACGCGTGATCGCCTGCCGGATCCACCAGGTCGCGTACGTGGAGAACTTGAAGCCCTTGGTGTAGTCGAACTTCTCCACGGCGCGGATCAGGCCGACGTTGCCTTCCTGGATCAGGTCCAGGAAGAGCATGCCGCGGCCCGTGTAGCGCTTGGCCAGGGAGACCACGAGACGGAGGTTGGCCTCCAGCAGGTGGTTCTTGGCGCGGCGGCCGTCCTCGACGAGGATCTCCAGCTCGCGCTTGAACGCGGGCTTGTGGTCCTCCTCCTCCTCGAGCTTGTACTCGGAGAAGAGACCAGCCTCGATGCGCTTGGCGAGCTCGACCTCCTGCTCGGCGTTGAGCAGCGGCACCTTTCCGATGAGCTTGAGGTAGTCCTTGACCGGGTCGGCGGTGGCGCCGGCCACCATGACGGTCTGCGCCGGGGCGTCGTCCTCGTCGTCGTCCGACAGCACGAAGCCCTGGCCGCCGGCCTTGGGCGCCTCCTCCTCGGGCTCCTCGGCGAGGTCCTCGACCGCCCAGTCCTCGCCCTCGACGGCCGGGTTCTCGGCGTCGTCGGCGTCCTTGGCGGTGGTCTTCTTCGCGGCGGTCTTCTTGGTGGCCGTGGCCTTCTTGGCCGCGGTCTTCTTGACCGTGCGCTTCTTGGGCTCGGCGCCGGCCTCGGCCGACACCTCCTCCGCGGCGGCGGCCGACGGAGCGGATATCGCCGCGGCGGTGGCCGGGGCGGCGGCCGAAGCCTTGCGCGCGCCGATGGGGCGCGGCGCGGCGGCCGCCTTCTTCGTCACGGTGCGGGCCGGGGCGGCGGCTGCCTTGCGGGGCTTCTTGGCAGCGGTCTTCGTGGCGGGGGCGGCGCTGACGTGGAGGGCGACACCCTCCTCGTCCAGGACCTGGTTCAGGCTGCGCAGGACCCGCTTCCACTGGTCCACCGGGATGCGGCCGGCCTCGAAGGCCCGGCGCACATCGTCACCGTTGATGTGACCCTGCTCGCGGCCGCGCTCGACGAGCGCGACGAGGGCCTCCGATTCGGCGATCTCCGGAGGGAACGTACGGGACGGGCTGAGCGACACAAGGAGCCTCTCGTTGCGAACAGATAGGGGGTGGGCGGGAATCATCGCGCGGACTCGGGAAACAGTCCCCAGGGGGGCTGTATTCCGGGGCCGCGCGAGGACACCTGTCGGTTCATCGCCTGCCCGAGTCGATTCGTTACGCGCTGAATTGAGTGACCTGCGCCACGCTGTGTCCGGGCAACCGATCCGGCGGGGCCGCGTCCGTGCCGGAACCGTGCCGGATCCGTCCCGTACGCCCCTCCCCGCGTCAGCCCGGTTTGCGGGCTTCGATGAGGAATCGGGCGGTATGCGCGACGAACGGACCGTCGCGCTCGATCCGTTCGTGGAGCTCGCGCAGCCGGTCCCGGTACTGCCCGACCGTGAAACCGGGCACCATCCAGATCACCTTCCTCAAGAAGTAGATCACGGCTCCGATGTCGTGGAACTCCGTACGCAGCCGCTCGGAGCGCAGGTCGACCACCTCCAGGCCCGCCTTCCGGGCGTCGGCCACCGCGTCGTCGGGGTGCCGGGAGCGGCGGACCTCCTCCGGCTGCGGGCCCAGGAAGTACTCGACGAGCTCGAAGACGCTCGCCGGTCCGACCTGCTGCGAGAAGTACGTGCCGCCCGGGGTCAGCACCCGGGCGATCTCCTCCCACCAGATGGTCACGGGGTGCCGGCTGGCCACCAGCTCGAAGGCGCGGTCGCCGAAGGGCAGCGGAGGCTCGTCGGCGTCGGCGACCACCACGGCGCCCAGCGGGTGCAGCAGCCGGGTCGCCTTCTCGACGTTCGGCGGCCAGGACTCCGTCGCCGCCGTCAGCCGCGGCAGCGGGCCCGCTCCCGCCAGGACCTCGCCGCCGCCCGTCTGGATGTCCAGGGCCGAGCCGGCCCGGGCCAGACGCTCGCCCAGCAGCCGCTGGTACCCCCAGGAGGGGCGCTGCTCGGTGGCCCGGCCGTCGAGCCAGGAGAAGTCCCAGCCGTCCACCGAGACGGATTCGGCCTCGGCGACGAGATGGTCGAAAGTGCGCGTCATGTCTCGATCGTCCCAGGCCGGGCTCCGGTCATCCACCGGATAACCGGGCCGGACCGGTCGACTACAGTGGGAGCCGGGCCGTGACTGGCGTTCGGGTGGATCACCACCGGGGAGCGGCCCGGCGTACGCACCTCCCCGTACGCCGTCTGCCGCGCGCCTGGGCGATCCGTGATCCGCGATCCGCGATCCGCAGCGACGTTCAGGAGACCCCGTGACGACCGCCCCCACCGCCACCGCCCAGCTCATGGACGGCACCGCCCTGGCCCGCCGCATCTCCGAGGAGACCGCCTCCCTCGCGGCGAAGATCACCGAGCGCACCGGCACCGCGCCCTGCCTGGCCACCGTCCTGGTCGGCGAGGACCCCGCCTCCGTCACGTACGTGCGCATGAAGCAGAACCGCTGCGCCAAGGCGGGCATCACCTCCCGCCACGTGGAGCTCCCCGCAGAGACCACCACCGAGGAGCTCGTCGCCACGATCACGGCCCTCTCCGAGGACCCGGAGATCAGCGGCATCCTGCTCCAGCACCCGGTCCCGCACCACATCGACGAGCGGGCCGCCTTCGAGGCCATCGCCCCCGGCAAGGACGTCGACGGGGTCACCATGCACTCCTTCGCCGCCATGGGCTTCGGCCTGCCGGGCTTCGTCTCCTGCACCCCCGGCGGCATCATGCGCCTGCTCGCCGAGTACGAGGTGGACCTCACCGGCAAGCACGCCGTCGTGGTCGGCCGCAGCGCGATCCTGGGCAAGCCCGCCGGGATGCTGCTGCTGGAGCAGAACGCCACCGTCACCTACTGCCACTCCCGCACCAAGGACCTCTCCTCGATCGTCCGCCAGGCGGACGTGCTGGTCGCCGCCGTCGGCAAGGCCGAGTTCATCCGGGGCGAGGACATCAAGGAGGGCGCGGTCGTCCTGGACGCCGGCTACAACGAGGGCAACGTCGGCGACGTCCACTTCGAGTCGGCCGCCGCCCGCGCCTCCCTGATCACCCCGGTGCCCGGCGGCGTCGGCCCGATGACCATCGCGGTCCTGCTGGAGCAGACCGTGCACGCCGCGGCCGCCCAGGCCGGCCTGTCCCTCGCGGACCTCTGAGCCGACCCCCTTCCCGCACGGCGAGCGCCCCGGCCCTACGGCCCGGGGCGCTCGCCGCTTCCCGGGGCCGGTACGAGGCTCCCCCGGCGGGCGGCCGCCACGACGGGGGAGGCGCGGAACGCGCGGGCGAGGGCGGCCAGCGGGCGGCCGGCCAGCGCGTCGGCGGCGGCCGGGTCGGCCGGACCGGCCCCGGCCCCTCCCGCCCGTTCGGCGGCCGCCCGCTCCCGGCAGGCGGCGGCGAGCATCGCCGCGTCCGCCACCAGCGCCGCCTCCGCCGCGTCCAGCCCCTGGCGCCGCGCCGCAGCGAGGGCCGCCCGGCGCACGGGCGGATCGCACCAGCCGGCCAGGGCCAGCAGCCCGTCGGCGATCACCGACTCGCGGTGCACCAGCCGGATCCCCGGAGGCGACCACCAGGTCAGCGGCACCGTCGTCACACTGCGGGACGCGAACCCGCGCAGCGCCTTCCACAGCGGCCGCAGCCGCCGGTACTGGCTCAGGTCCCGCCAGACCGGGGACCCGCCGACCACCGGCACCACGAACCCGCACCCCACCAGCAGCGCCGCCGCCGACGCCAGCGGCGGGGCCACGTACGTGGACAGGCCGTCCCAGTCGCGGCCCGCCCAGCGGGCACCGACCGCCGCCCACTTCGCGACGAGGTACCCGAGGTCCAGCACCCCGCCGGACATGATCAGCGCCAGCCCCGTGCGCAGCGGCCGCAGCGCGGGGTCCACGCGCAGCATCCACTTCAGCGACAGCAGGCTCAGCGCGGTGCTGCCGACCGTGTGCGCCAGCAGGTAGCAGACGATCATCTCGCGGATCCACGGCGTGTTCGCGTAGTACGTGTCCAGGTCCCGCAGCCGCTCCACCGGCGCGTCCCCCAGCGCGAACAGCACCGCGATCGCCGCGGTCACCGCGGCGAAGGCCCCCACCGTCAGCCGGGTCGCCCGCCGCAGACTCGCCGCCGGACCCCCCGACCAGTGCAGGATCAGCACCACCGAGGCCCCCGAGAAGGCGGTCAGCACCCCGTACACGAGCGGGGCGGCGAAGTTGACGACGCCGGTGAGCCCGTTGACCGCCGCCAGCGACGGCGGCGCCGCGAGGAAGGTCAGCAGGCAGCCCACCCCCAGCAGCGCGCACACCGCCCGGATGATCGGCTGGTCCCAGCTCCGGCGCATGGCCGGAGCCTTGATCAGCAGGGCCAGCGCCATCACCGAGCCGGCCAGGTACAGGACCAGCCCGTACCTCACAGGGAGAGGCCGGCCGGCCCGCCGCCCCGGGCGCGGCCGTCGGCCCCGGTCCGGCGGACGGGGCGGACGGCGCCGCCCGCCGCCCCGTCGAGTCCGGCGACCGTCCGCTCGGCGGCCGTCAGCGGCGGGGCCTTCAGGGCGGCCCGCTCGGAGGACCGCAGCACCCGCCACAGCACCTCCGGGCGCAGCCAGGCGGTGGGCGGGCTGGTCATCGTGATGACCTCGAAGAAGGCGGCCGTGAGGGGCTCCTCGACGGTGGCCCCGGCCATCAGCCGGCCGACGTACGCGTCCAGCAGCCCCGACCCCCGCTTGGGCCGCATGCCGGTGGCACCGGGGTAGAGGATGTCCTGCGAGGTCGCCAGTCTCCACGCGGCGGCCACCTGCGGGGCGAGGGCGCGCTGCGCCGCGTTGCCGAAACCGGGCCGCGACAGTCCCCCGGCGCGCAGCAGGGCGCGGACGGCGAGCAGCCCCTTGGCGGCGACGGACATGCCCTGGCCGTAGAGCGGGTTGAAGGTCGCGACGGAGTCCCCGACCGCGAAGAACCCGTCGGGCAGATCGGCCTTCTCGAAGTGCAGGCGGCGGTTGGTGGTGCTCTGGGTGACGGCGACGTCGGTGAGGGGGGTGCGCCCCTCCAGGAGCTGCCCGACGATCGGATCGCGCAGGTCCCGGGCGAACGGGATGAACGCGTCGGGGTCGCCGGTCGGCTGCCCGCCCCGGGTCCCGGACAGGGTGGCCTGCCACAGGCCGTTCTCGATGGGCACGATCGTCGCGGTGCGGCCGGGGACGGGAACCCGCGGGTCGGACTGGACGTTGACGATGGGGAAGCCCAGCGCGTGCGCCCCCTCGGGCGCCCGGAAGATCCGCGTCGCGTAGACCAGCCCGGAGTCCACCTCGGACTGGGGGACCGCGCCCGCGCCGAGCTCCTCCAGCCACAGCCGCGAGCGCGAGCCGCGCCCGCCGGCGTCGACGACGACGTCGGCCGGGACCAGCACGCCCTGCCCCTCCGGGGTGTCCACGCGGACACCGGTGATCCGCGCGGCCGTGCCCTCCAGGCCGCGCACCCGGCTGCGCTGCATCACGGTGACCCGGGGCAGGGCGGTGACCCGGGCCCGGACCACGGAGTCGAGCAGGTCGCGGCTGCAGGAGACGGTGAACTGCTTCTCGCCCCAGCGCGGCAGCCAGCCGTACGCGGTCATCGTCACCACGTCGGTGGGCAGCCGCCGGCGGATCGCCCCCGCCGCCGTCCAGGCGTCCGTGACGCCCGGCAGTATCTCCTCGATGGCGCGCGCCCCGCCCGACCACATCACGTGGACGTGCCGTGCCTGCGGCAGCCCGCGCCGGGGCTCCGGCCCCTCGGGGAAGGTGTCGGCGTCGATGATCGTGACCGTCGCGTGCTCGGAGAGCACCGCCGCCGTCAGGAGGCCGGCCATGCTGCCGCCGATGACGACGGCGTGACGCGGCGGGGAGGACTGGGTCATCGTGTGGTGCTCTCTGTCAGGCCGCCGGGAACCCGGCGCAGGTCCGGCGGCGGCTCGGGCGGGTGGAGTGGGGCCGGCGGCCGGGGCGGGCGTCCGGTGGCGGGTGCTCAACGGCTCCAGCCGAGCGAGGACCTGATCCGTTCGAGGTCCTCGGGGAAGGGGTCCTGCCGGGGCGGGGGCAGGTAGGTCCGCAGGATCGTGCCGAGGTGCAGGCCGAAGGTCTCGGCCCGGACCTCCGCCGGATCGTCGGCGTCGGCGCGCGCGGCCGCCTGCCGGACCACCGCCCCCAGCCCCGAGTCCGTCCGCAGCAGCCCGGCGAGCCCGCCCCGGGGGCCCGTGAGCCGGGCGGCGACGGCCATGCCCGGGCCGTGGCCGTCGCAGGCGCCCTCCTCCAGGTGCCACAGCTCGTGGCAGGCGATGACGAGCTGGTGCTCGGGCCGGGTGCGCGCCTCGACCACGATCAGGTCGCGGTCCTCCAGCTCCAGCCACAGCCCGCTGGCGGTGTCCGGGGGGAACGGGACGAACCGGGACTCCACCGGCCGGCCGCCGCGCCGGCGCGCGTAGGCGCCGCACAGCCCCGCGATGATCCCGGCGGCCCCGCAGGGCCGCGCGATCCGCGCCTCCGCCAGCAGGTCGGAGCCGAGCCCGCGCATGGTCCGCGTGGTCCTCATCGCGCCTCCCCCTCGGCGACGTCGGCGAGCGGCCGCTCCCGGCCGTCTGCGTCGCGGCGGGTGGCGTCTCGCACCGGGAGGTTCTCCGTACGTCGACAGGGCGTTCGAGGGGGCTCGGTGCGACGAAGCCTAACCGCCGCTCCCGCGCCGAACCAGCGCATCCCCAAACATTGGCGCCATACGGACGGGTAGCTTTCCGGCCACCCCGGAATCCGCCCCTCCGCAGGGCCGGACGGCCGCCATGACCCCGGAGGTAATCGACCCCGCCCCGCCCCCGTCGGCACAGTGGGGCCATCGGGTCCCGGGGCCGCGCACTCGGCCCCGGAACCCGTCCCCGCCGTACGCTCCGACCCCGATGGAGGCTGACCGCCGTGTCCGCGACCCTGATCTCCGGCCTCGCCCGCACCACCGTCCCGCAGACCGCGCTGCGCCGCTTCCTCGCCCTCGACGCCGTGGTCACCGCTGGGAACGGCCTCGCCTACGCCGCCTTCTCCGGACCGCTGGGCCGGCTGCTCGGCGTCGGCCCGTCCACCCTCCTCGCGCTCGGCCTCCTGCTGACCGTCTACGGAGCCGGCGTGGGCCGGCTGGCGGCGAGCCGCCGCCCGCCGGTGCTCCCGGTGCGCCTCGTCATCGAGGCCAACTACCTCTGGGCGGTCCTCAGCCTGGTCTCGCTCCTCGTCTGGTTCTCGCCCACGACGGCCGGCGCGCTGTGGATCCCGGCACAGGCCCTCGTCGTCGCCGCCTTCGCCCTCGTCCAGCAGACGGCGCTGCGCGCCACCGCCGCCGGCCGCTGAGCGCCGGGCCTCAGCCCAGGCCGCGCAGGTACTTCACCGTCGCCGGGTCCGCCGGGAGGAGGGTCTCGATGGCCAGCTCGGCGACGGTCACGTCCATCGGCGTGTTGAAGGTGGAGATGGACGACACGAACGACAGCAGGTGCCCGTCGTGCTCGATCCGCAGCGGCAGCGCGATGGGCGGGACGGGCTCGTCCGGCTCCGTGTCGCCGGGCCGCTCCGCCACCGGGTACGCGGCCACCTCCTCGTACAGGGCGCGCAGCGGCGCCGAGCGGGCCAGCGCGATCTGCCGCTCCATCTGGGCCAGCAGGTGGCCCCGCCACTCCCGCAGGTTGTGGATCCGCCCGGCGAGCCCCTCCGGGTGCAGGGTGAGCCGCATGGCGTTCAGCGGCGGCACCAGCAGGTGCTCCGGCATCCCGTCCAGCAGCATCGCGACGCCCCGGTTGGCCGCGATCACCGTGTACGTCCCGTCCACCACCAGCGCCGGGTACGGCTCGTAGCCGGTCAGCAGCCGCTCCAGGCCCTCCCGCAGGGCGCCCATGGACGGGTCGTCGAGCGGCGTGTGCGCGTACCGGGGCGCGTAACCGGCCGCCAGCAGCAGGTCGTTGCGCTCGCGCACCGGCACGTCGAGGTGCTCGGCGAGGCGCAGCACCATCTCCTCGCTCGGCCGCGAACGGCCCGTCTCGATGAAGCTGATGTGCCGGGACGAGGAGTCGGCGCGGCCCGCCAGCTCCAGCTGGCTGATCCCGCGCCGCACCCGCCAGGCGCGCAGCAGGGGGCCCACGGAGGTGCCGTCCGGCAAGGTCGTGGTCGTCATGGCCACGACGGTAACCGAGCGGCTCCGCCCCGGACCGCGACGCGGAAGCACCCGGGCGCACCGGCGCGGGAGGGGTTCACTCCGGCGCACACCGTGGAAAACTGACCGCACATCACGCCGGAGGACCGCTGACGAGCACGAGGAGGCCGCGGATGCCGAGCGAACCGCTGTCGCAGAAGGAGATCGAGGACCGGCTCCGGGAACTCCCCGGCTGGGCCTTCGAGGACGACCGGATCCTGCGCACCTACCGCGTGGGCTCGCACCGCGCCGCCGGTGCGCTCGTGGCCCACATCTGCGTGGTCCAGGACGAGTTGAACCACCACTCCGACCTCACCCTCGGCTACGACACCGTCCGCCTCGCGGTGAACAGCCACGACGCCGGCGGGCGCGTCACCGAGAAGGACTTCGCCCTCGCCGAACGCGTCGAGGCCCTCGCCCCCGCCCACGGCGCGAGCTGACCCGGAGCGCCGCGACCCCGGGCCGGCCGGCCCGGGCGGGGCTCAGGCCGGCTCCAGCCGCCACCACTGCGACGGGGAGTCGGCGTCCTCGCCCTGCCGGGCCCGGCCCTCCCCGTCGGCCTCCAGCAGCAGGCCGCTGATGCAGGCGACCAGGGAGACCACGCCGGGATCGTCGAGGTGCTCCTCGACGATCCACTCCTGGGCGCCGAAGGCGTTGGCCCGCCACACCTGCACCCGCGCCCCCTCGTCCGTCGACGCGTTGGCCACGTCGAGGCGCCGGCCGTTGTCCTCGCTCACCACGTGGTACACGCCGGCGCCGCCGTGCGTCGGCTCGAGCCGCCACCGGCGGGCCGCAACCGGGGCGGGCGGCCCGTCGGGGCCGACCCGCACCCGGGAGGCGCCCTCCAGCTGGAGCACCAGCCCGCTGCCCGCGTTGCGGATCAGGTAGACCCCCTCACGAGGGCCCGGAGTTCGGGCGGGGCCGGAACCGCCCGAGGAGGCGGCGGAACCGGCGGATCCGGGAGCGTCCACGTCCGCTTCAGACGTCGAACTCGGCCGGGTCCGGACCGATGCGGCGCCCGTCCGCGCCCAGCGCGTCCAGCGCCGCGAGGTCCTCGGCGTCCAGCTCGAAGCCGAACACGTCCAGGTTCTCCCGGATCCGCGCCGGGGTCACCGACTTCGGGATCACGATGGTGCCCAGCTGGAGGTGCCAGCGCAGCACCACCTGCGCCGCGCTGCGCCCGTGCCTGGCGGCCACCGCCGCGACCGCCGGGAGCTCCAGCAGCTCCTTGCCCTGGCCCAGCGGGGACCAGGCCTCGGTCGCGATGCCGAGCGAGGAGTGCAGCGCGCGCAGTTCGGCCTGCGGGAACAGCGGGTGCAGCTCGATCTGGTTCACCGCCGGGACCAGCGGGCTCTCGGCCCCGAGCCGCTCCAGGTCCGCGGGGCGGAAGTTCGACACGCCGACGGCCTTGGCGCGGCCGCTCTCCGCGATCTCCTCGAAGGTCTTCCAGATGGTGAGGAAGTCGTCGCGCATCGGGCGCGGCCAGTGGATCAGGTACAGGTCGACGTGGTCCAGGCCCAGCTTGCCGAGCGAGTCGTCGAAGGCGCGCAGCACCGCGTCGCGGTCCCAGCGCCGGTCCGGTCCGTTCCACAGCTTGGTGGTGACGAACAGCTCCTCGCGCGGCAGCCCGGAGCCGGTCACCGCCCGGCCGGTGCCCCGCTCGTTGCCGTAGACGGCGGCGGTGTCGACGCTGCGGTAGCCGGCCTCCAGCGCGGTCCCGACGACCCGTTCCGCCTCGTCGTCGGGAACCTGCCAGACGCCGAAGCCGAGCTGGGGCATGAGCGTGCCGTTGTTGAGCTTGATGTTCGGGACCTGGTGCACGGTGGGTGTTCCTCGTGGTCGGGGCGCGGTGGCGTACGGGGGGCGACAACCGGCCACCCGTACGCCGTATTCCCCTCCCCGCCCGCCACCGCGCCACACCACCCGTACGGCCCAGGCCGCCGCCCCCTACGAGGTCCCCGGCGCACCCAGGTACGCCTCCCGGACCCGGGGGTCCGCCCGCACCTCGGCGGGGGTGCCCTCGGCCAGGACCGTCCCCAGGTCGAGGACGACGACCCGCGCGCACAGCTCCATCACGAAGGCCACGTCGTGCTCGACCAGCAGCACCGCGCAGCCCTCCTCCCGCGCCAGCCGCCGCACCACCCGCGCGAGCAGCTCCCGTTCGCCGGCCGACGTCCCGGAGGCCGGCTCGTCCAGCAGCAGCACCCTCGGCGGATCGGCCACCGCACGGGCCAGCTCCGCCATCCGGGCCCGCCCGACGGGGAGCCCGCCCGCGTACGAGGCCCCCAGCGCGCCGAGTCCGCAGTCGGCCAGCACCCGTTCGCCCCGCTCCCGCCGGGCCCGCTCCCGCGCCCGGCGGGCCGGGAGGGCCAGCAGGTCGGCGGCGAGCCCGCCCCCGCCGCCCCGCCACTCCTGCGCGACCAGCACGTTGTCGGCCACGCTGAGCTGCCCGAACAGCTGCCGGTGCTGGAAGGTCCGGCGCATCCCGTGCCGGGCCCGCCAGACGGGGGAGCGGCGGGTGACGTCCGTCCCGTCGAGCAGCAGCCGGCCCCGGTCGGGCCGCCGGATCCCGGAGAGGACGTCGAACAGGGTGGTCTTCCCGGCCCCGTTCGGCCCGATCAGCCCGCACACCTCCCCGGCACGGACCCCGAGGTCCACCCCGTCCAGCGCCCGCACCCCGCCGAACCGAACCCCGACCCCGCGCGCCTCCAGCACGTATCCGCCCGCGCCGCTCACGAGCCCGTCCCCAGGTAGGCGTCGGCGAGCCGGTCCGCCTCGACCTCGGCGCGGGGGCCGCACCAGGAGACCCGGCCCCGGGCGAGGAAGGCCACCGTGTCGGCGGCCCCGAGGACCTCGGCGGCCCTCTCCTCCACCAGCAGCAGCGCGGTCCCGGCCGCGCGGAGTTCCCCGAGGAGCGCGTACACCTCGTCCACGACGCGCGGGGCGAGCCCCAGGGAGGGCTCGTCCGCGATCAGGACCCGGGGCGGGCGCTGGAGCAGCGGGGCGAGGGCGAGCATCTGCTGCTCCCCGCCGGACAGCGAGCCCGCCGCGACGCGCCGCCGCTCGCGCAGCCGGGGGAAGCGGTCGTACACCGCGTCGCGGTCGGCCGGGTCCGCCAGGCGGAGGGCGAGGTTCTCCTCGATGGTGAGCGCGGGGAAGACGCCCCGCCCCTCCGGCGCGAGCAGCACCCCGGCACGGGAGCGGCGTACGGCCCCGTCGCGGGTGGCGTCCCGCCCGGCCACCCGTACCGTCCCGCCGTCGACGGGCAGCAGCCCGGCCGCCACCCGGCACACGGTGCTCTTCCCCGCGCCGTTGGGTCCGAGCACGGCGAGGATCTCCCCTTCCCGCACGGCGAGATCGACCCCGCGCAGCACGCTCCCGCCGCCGTACCTGGCGCGGACCCCGCACAGTTCGAGCAGGGTCCGCCCGGCGGAGGCCTGCCCCGCGGGGCCCCCGGGGGCCCCGCCCCCAGACCCCCGCGCCTCAAACGCCGGCGGGGCTGGATGTGGGCGCGCGGCGCCCGGAACGGGGTCCGGGGCGGGGTCCGGGGCGGAGTCCCGGGGAACGGGCGAAGGGTGGGTGGGGGACGGCCCCGCAGGGACACCCGCCCCCGCCCGCCGCCGGGCCCACCGCACCGGAACCGCCGCGCAGTACCCGTCAGGATCATTGGCCAGGGCCAGCCCCGCCAGCCCGAACAGGACCAGCGGCAGGTGGGAGGAGGCCGTCAGGTGGTCCGACAGCAGCCGCGGGGCCACCGCGAAGACCAGCCCCGCCACCACCGCGTACGGCGCCCGCCGCACCCCGGCCGCCACGACCACCGCCAGCCACACCAGCCCCGTCATCGCGGTGAAGTCCGTCGCCGTGATCCGCGTGTTGTACGAGGCGTACATCACGCCCCCGAACCCCGCCAGCCCCGCCGACAGCGTGAACAGCAGCAGCTTCGTCCGCAGCACCGACACCCCGGAGGCCTCCGCCGCCGCGGGGGCCGACCGCACCGCCAGCATCGCCCGCCCGGTCGGGGAGTTCCGCAGGGCGCCCAGCCCCGCCGCGACCACCGCGGCCAGCACGACGAGGACCACCCCCAGCGCCCGGTCGTCGGACAGGTCCAGCGGCCCGATCACGGGCCGGGGCACCGCCCAGCCCGCGTCCCCGCCGCGCAGCCACCGCATCTGGAACAGCACCTGGTCGGCGAGGAACGCCAGCGCGAGGGTGGCCAGCGCCAGCGAGCGCCCGCCCAGGCGCAGCGCGGGCAGCGCCACCAGCGCCCCCAGCGCGGCGGCGACGCACGTCCCCGCCGCCAGCGCCGCCGCGAACGGCCAGCCCCGGCTCATCAGCAGCCCCGCAACCAGCGCCGCCCCGGTGACGAAGGCGGCCTGGGCCAGCGAGACCATCGCGCCCAGCCCGGTCACCACGGTGAACGACATGAACACCAGGCCGAGCGCCAGCCCTTGCGCCAGCAGCCCGCTCCAGAACGGGGTGGTGACGGTGTAGAGGGCCGCGCACAGCAGGGCCCCGGCCGCCGCCCACGCCCCCCACCGCCTGCCCCACGGGGCCCCGGCCAGGGGGTCGGGCGGGGGCGGTGGCCCGTCGGCGGCCATCCCCGCGGTGCGGGCCCGCCGGGTCAGCACCAGCAGCCCCGCGAACAGGATCAGGAACGGCACCGCCGTACGGAACCCGGTCAGCCCCTCGGCGAAGGAGGCGTACCCGGCCACCAGGTTCTGCACGACCCCGAGCCCCAGCCCGCCCGCGAAGGCCAGCGGCACCGACGCGAACCGGCCGATCACGGCGGCCGTCGCCGAGACGAACAGGAAGAGGGTGAAATCGTGCGCCGACAGCCCCAGCAGCGGGGTGGCCAGCACCCCGGCGAGCCCGGCCAGCCCGGAGGCCAGCATCCACGCCACCGACGACAGCCGGTCGGCGCTGATCCCGCGCAGCTCCGTCAGCGTCCGGTCGTCGACGGCGGCCCGCAGCCGCAGTCCGAGCCGGGTGTGCCGCAGCAGCACCCACAGGGCCACCGCGACGACCGCCGTCACCGCCCAGGTGATCAGCTGGTCGGAGTCCACGCCGACCCCGTCCGCGAGCCGCCAGGACCGGGCCGGGCTCGGCCCGACCCCCGGCAGCCCGAACTGGTTCTCGGCGGGCAGCACCGGCGCCCCGGCGTCCCCCAGCAGCTCCACCGCCCACAGCCCGGCCGCCGGCAGGGCCACCAGCAGCCCGATGGTCGCCACGATCTGGGCGGTCTCCCCGACCCGCGCGAGCCGCCGGAACATCAGCCGGTCCAGCCCCCAGCCCAGCCCCGGCGCCAGCACGCACACCACCAGCAGGGCCGTGGGCAGCGCCGGCCAGCCCAGCCCCGAGTGCAGTTCGTAGAAGGCGAGCGCGGCGAGGTAGGCGGTGGCGCCGTGCGCGAAGTTGAACAGCCCGGACGCCGAGTACGAGAGCACCAGCCCGGTCGCGAGCAGCGCGTACAGGGCGCCCGAGACCAGGCCGCTCAGGACGAAGGCGAGCAGATCCCCCATGAGGCCGCGCCTACTTGAAGGGGACGGGTTCGTGGCAGGCGAACGGCACGGCCACCTCGTAGGCCCCGCCCGTCAGCCGGACCAGGGCCCCGCAGCCGAAGCTGTCCTTCTGCCCCTTGGGTTCGGCGCGGTCGCCGACGAGGGTCCCGGTGTCGGAGAAGGACTGCGCGGCGTTCTGGAAGTGGGTGAGGGTGAGGTCCCTGCCCGCCTTCTGCGCGATGGACAGGAACAGGTCGGCCGACATGTACCCGGTGAGCATGTGCATGTTCAGGGGTACGTCCTGGCCGCCCGACGCCGCCTTGATGTCGGCCTTGAACTGCGCCATCTTGGGGCCGGTGGACTCGAAGGGCTCGAACTGGAGCAGGACGTACACCCCGTCGAGGGCCTGCCGGGCGGCGTCCTTGGCGAGCAGGCCCGGGTCGTAGTCGGTGGGGTCGGTGAGCACGCCCCGGTAGCCCGCCCGCTTGAGCGCGGTGAACAGCCCGATGTTGTTGGGGGTCTGCATCACGGAGACGATCGCGTCGGGCGCCCGTCCGCCGTCGCCGCCGAGGATCTCCTTCACGTACGCCGACCAGTCGCTGGGCACGGCGGCCGCGGGGACGGAGGCCTTGGCGTAGGAGACCGTGAACCCGGCGGCGGCGAAGCCCTGCTGGAAGGTGCGGATGCCGAACTTCCCGGCGTCGCTGTCGTTGGCGACGATCGCCACGGACTTGCCGCCCGCCCCGCCGAGGACCTTGGCGATGCCCTCGGGCCAGGTCTGGTTGAGGGTGCCGCCGGGGGAGGGGACCAGGCAGCCGTTGAACCCGTAGGCGTACTGCGGGCCGCAGAAGGAGGGCAGGGTGCCCCAGCCGAAGGTGGGCACCTTCTCCTGTTGGAGGAAGTCGGCGCCGGAGAAGGTGACCGAGCTCATCGGAGCCACGGCGAAGACCTCGTCCTGCTGGACGAGTTTGCGGGCGGCCGCCAGGTTCCTCCCGGGGTCCTGGCCGTCGTCCTCCGCGCCGATGTAGTCGATCCTGCGGCCCTGGACCCCGCCCTCGGCGTTGGCCCGCAGGAAGCGGGCGCGGGCCCCGAGGTCGGTGTCCTTCTTGCTGTAGCCGCTCGCGCTGGTCATCGAGACGATCCCGCCGACCTTGACGGAGGTGTCGGTCACCCCGCGGGTGGGGCCGGAGGCGTTCGAGGCCCCGTCGCCGTGCCCGGAGGGGGCGGCGGAGTTGCAGGCGGAGACGAGCGCGAGCGCGGCCGCTGCGGCGGCCAGGGCGCGGACGGTTCGCGACATGTGTGGATCCCCTCCGGTCGGAATCCCCGCATTCTGTGCGTGACCTGACGCACCGTCAATATTGCTGACGGAGTGAAATGACGCCTCGTCAGATTGTTGGCCGGCCGTTACCGCCGCGTGCCGTCAGGACGGGTACAGGCCCGCGATCTCCCGCGCGTACGCCTTCTCGATCGCCCGGCGCTTCAGCTTCAGCGAGGGCGTCAGCAGCCCCCGCTCCTCCGTGAACTGCCCGGCCAGCACCCGGAAGGCGCGGATCTGCTCGGCCTGCGACACCAGGGTGTTGGCGGCCACCACGGCCCGGCGCACCTCCGCCGTCAGCGCCGGATCGCCCACCAGGTGCTCCGCCGGCCGCTGCGCGAGCCCGCGCATCGACAGCCAGTGCGCTATCCCCTCCATGTCCAGGGTCACCAGCGCCGCCACGAACGGCCGGTCGTTGCCCACCAGAACGCACTGGGACACCAGCGGATGCGACCGCACCCGCTCCTCCAGCGCCGCCGGCGCCACGCTCTTGCCGTTCGAGGTCACCAGGATCTCCTTCTTGCGCCCGGTGATCGTCAGATAGCCGTCCCCGTCCAGCCGCCCCAGGTCCCCGGTGGCCAGCCAGCCCTCGCGCAGCACCTCCTGCGTGGCCCGCGCGTCGCCCAGGTAGCCGGAGAAGACGTGCCGCCCGTACAGCCACACCTCCCCGTCCTCGGCGATGTGCACCGTGGTGCCCGGGATCGGCGGCCCCACCGTCCCGTACCGCACCGCCCCCGGCGGGTTCGCCGTGGCCGCCGCGCAGGACTCCGTCAGCCCGTACCCCTCGAACACCGTGATCCCGGCGCCGTCGAAGAACAGTCCCAGCCGCCGCGACATCGCCGAACCGCCCGACATCGCGTGCCGCACCCGCCCGCCCAGGGCCTCGCGGACCTTCCCGTACACCAGTTTCTCGAAGAGCTGGTGCTCCATCCGCAGCGCCGCCGACGGCCCCGGCCCGGTCCCGAACGCCTTCTGCTCCCGAGCCTCCGCGTACCGCACGGCCGTCTCCACCGCGCGGTCGAAGGGCCCCGTCCGCCCCTCCGCCTCCGCCGTGCGGCGCGCCGCCGCGAAGACCTTCTCGAAGACGTACGGCACCCCCAGCACGAACGTCGGCCGGAAGGCGGCCAGATCGGGCAGCAGCTCCGAGGCGGCCAGCGCCGGCTGGTGCCCGAGCTTGACCCCGGCCCGCACGGCCGCCACCTCCACCATCCGCCCGAACACGTGCGCCAGCGGGAGGAACAGCAGGGTGGACGGCTGCTCGCCCGGACCCGCCCGGAACACCGACTCCCAGCGGGAGACGAGGGTGTCCGCCTCGAACATGAAGTTCGCGTGGGTGAGCACGCACCCCTTGGGCCGGCCCGTGGTCCCCGAGGTGTAGATGACGGTGGCGACGGCGTCGGGGGTCACGGCCCGCCGGTGCCGGTGCACCACGTCCTCGTCCACCCCCCGCCCGGCCGCGACCAGTTCCGCCACGGCCCCCGCGTCCAGCTGCCACAGCAGCCGCAGGTGCGGCAGCCCCTCGATCACCGAGCCGACCGTCATCGCCTGGTCCTCGTCCTCCACGACGCACGCCGTGCAGGAGGAGTCGTAGAGGATCCAGTGCACCTGCTCCGCCGAGGACGTCGGATAGACGGGGACGGGCTGGGCGCCGATCGCCCACAGCGCGAAGTCGAACAGGGTCCACTCGTAGCGGGTGCGCGCCATCACCGCGACCCGGTCCCCGAAGCGCACCCCCTGGGCCAGCAGCCCCTTGGCGAGCGCCAGCACCTCGCCGGCCAGTTCCGCGGAGGTCACGTCCCGCCACGCCCCGGCCGTCTTGCGCCCGAGTACCGCCCGGTGCGGGTCCCGCCCGGCACGCTCGAACACGACGTCGGCCAGGCCGCCGGCCGGCGAGCCGCCGACCACGGGCGGCACGGTGAACTCGCGCAACACTGCCTCCTTGGGTGCCGGGCGCCGAGACGCTACCCCACCGGCCCCGCCGCCCGGCACCCCTGAGGAAACCTCCACAAGATCCCCTCGCGCCACGCCCCGCGTGACCTGCGCACTCGCCGCTCTACGCCGGTCGGCTCAGCCGGTCGCCGCCCGCCAGGACGGCCGCCGCCAGGGCCTCCGCCGCCGGAGTCGGGCGGCGGCCCTGGAGCAGGGCGAACTCCACCGGCCCCAGCTCCGGCAGCCCGCCCACGCGCACCAGCCCCGGCGGGATCAGCCCCCGGGTGTGCGCCATCACCCCCAGCCCGGCCCGGGCCGCCGCGATCAGACCGCTCAGGCTCCCGCTCGTACAGGCGATCCGCCAGGCCCGCCCCTCCCGCTCCAGCACCTCCAGCGCCCGCGCCCGGGTGATCCCCGGCGGCGGGAAGACGATCAGCGGCACCGGCCGCTCCGGGTCCAGCCGCAGCCCCTCCGCCCCGATCCACACCATCCGGTCCCGCCACACCAGCCGGCCCCGCTCGTCCCCGGGCCCGCGCCGCTTGGCCAGCACCAGGTCCAGGCGGCCCTCGTCCAGCCGTTCGTGCAGGATGCCCGACAGCTCGACCGACAGCTCCAGGTCCACCTCGGGGTGCTCGTGCCGGAACCCCTCCAGGATCTCCGGCAGCCGCGTCAGCACGAAGTCCTCCGAGGCCCCGAACCGCAGCCGCCCGCGCAGCCGGGTCCCGGTGAAGAAGGCCGCCGCCCGCTCGTGCGCCTCCAGGATCGTCCGCGCGAAGCCCAGCAGCGCCTCCCCGTCCTCCGTCAGCGCCACGCTGTGGGTGTCACGGGCGAACAGCGGCCGGCCGGTGGCCTCCTCCAGCCGCCGCACGTGCTGGCTGACCGTCGACTGCCGCACGCCGAGCCGCCCCGCGGCCTGGGTGAAGCTCAGCGTCTGGGCCACGGTGAGGAAGGTGCGCAGCTGGACCGGGTCGTACACGCCCCCAGGGTAGTACGCGGCCATCACGACACGCGATGACAGTCAGTTCGGTGTACGGGTTTCCCGATGACCGGCGAACGGCGACGATGGAAGCCGCCCCTCCGCCACAGGGCGCGCCCTTCCCGACAGCAAGTGAGCACCGCCCATGCGACGCCCCCGCCTCCCCGCCCGGCTCCCCCTGGACCCCTACGTACTGGCGCTCCTCGCCACCGTGGGCCTCGCCGCGCTGCTCCCCGCCACCGGCCCGGCCGCCCCGGTCGCCGACGGCGCCTCCACGGCCGCCGTGGCCCTGCTCTTCTTCCTCTACGGAGCCCGCCTCTCCACCCGCGAGGCCCTCGACGGCCTGCGCCACTGGCGCCTCCACCTCACCGTCCTGGCCTGCACCTTCCTGCTCTTCCCGGCCCTCGGCCTGGCCGCCCGGCTGCTCGTACCCACCCTGCTGACGCAGCCCCTCTACAACGGCCTGCTCTTCCTGTGCCTGGTCCCCTCGACCGTCCAGTCCTCCATCGCCTTCACCTCCATCGCCCGGGGCAACGTCCCCGCCGCGATCTGCGCCGGCTCCTTCTCCAGCCTCGCCGGAGTCGTCCTCACCCCGCTGCTCGCCGGAGCCCTCCTCGGCGGCGCCGGCGGCGGCTTCTCCGCCGACTCCCTCCTCAAGATCGTCGTCCAGCTGCTGCTGCCCTTCCTCCTCGGCCAGCTCCTGCGCCGCTGGGTCGGCTCCTTCCTCACCCGCCACAAGAAGGTCCTCGGCTACGTCGACCGGGGCTCGATCCTCCTCGTCGTGTACGCCGCCTTCAGCGCGGGCATGGCCGCCGGGGTCTGGCACCGGATCAGCCTCCCCCGCCTCGGCGTGCTGATGGCCGTCGAGGCCGTGCTCCTGGCCGTGATGCTCCTCGTCACCTGGTACGGGTCCGCCCGCCTCGGCTTCGGCCGCGAGGACCGCATCGCCATCCAGTTCGCCGGGTCCAAGAAGAGCCTCGCCGCCGGACTCCCCATGGCCACCGTGCTCTTCGGGGCCCAGGCCTCCCTCGCCGTGCTGCCGCTGATGCTCTTCCACCAGATGCAGCTCATGGTGTGCGCCGTCCTGGCCCGCCGCCGCGCCGCGGACCCGCAGGCCCCGGACGCGGCCCAACTCCCGGCCGCCGTGTGGCGGAGGTCTCGCCCCGGCCCCAACACCCCGCTCCGCGGGCCCGGTAACGTGCGTCGGTGACCTGGATACGCCCGCTCGCCGCCCATGCCCCGCGCCCCTGCACCCTCGTGGTCTGCCGGGGCTGCTGCTGCGGGGACCCCCGCAAGAACCCCGGTACCGACCACGCCGGCCAGCTCGCCCGGCTCCGGGAGGCCGCCGACGCCTCCGGGGGCCGGCTCGCCGTGCGGACCAGCGACTGCCTCGGGCCCTGCGAGCGGGCCAACGTGATCGTGGTCCAGCCCACCACCGAGGCCCGCCGCCGGGGCGCCCGCGCCGTGTGGTTCGGCTGGGCCCTGGACGACACCGCGACGGACGAGATCATCGCCTGGGCCGAGTCCGGCGGCCCCGGCGCCACCCCGCTCCCGGCCACCCTCGACCTGCACCGCATCGACCCCCCGGAACCCAAGCCGGCCACCCCGTCCCCGCGCCGGGGCAGGCGCCGCTAGGGACGGGTCAGACCGCCTCGGGGCCGAGGCAGGCCGCCTCGGGGCCGGGCAGCAGGATCCGCTCCTCGCCCGCGTAGATGTTCATGTCCGGCCCCCGAAGGAAGCCCACCAGCGTCAGCCCCGACTCCCGGGCCAGGTCCACCGCCAGCGAGGACGGCGCCGACACCGCCGCCAGCACCGGGATCCCGGCCATCACGGCCTTCTGCGCCAGCTCGAAGGAGGCCCGGCCCGACACCAGCAGCACCGCCCCGGCCAGCGGCAGCCGCCCGTCCTGCAGCGCCCGTCCGACGATCTTGTCCACGGCGTTGTGCCGCCCCACGTCCTCCCGCAGGTCCAGCAGCTCGCCCTCCGCCGAGAACAGCCCGGCCGCGTGCAGGCCGCCCGTGCTGTCGAAGACCTTCTGCGCCGCGCGCAGCCGGTCCGGCAGTACGGACAGCAGGCCGGCCGGCACCCGTACCGGATCCGCCGCGAGCCCCGGGAAACGCGTCGCCGTGCGCACCGCGTCCAGGCTGGCCTTGCCGCACAGGCCGCAGGAGGAGGTGGTGTAGACGTTCCGCTCCAGCGTGATGTCCGGCACCGGAACCCCGGCGGCCAGCTGTACGTTGACCACGTTGTAGGTGTTGGACCCGTCCTCCGCGGCCCCCTCGCAGTAGGTCACGGCCCGGACGTCCGAGGCCTGCGCGATCACGCCCTCGCTGACGAGGAAGCCCACCGCCAGCGCGAAGTCGTCCCCGGGGGTGCGCATCGTGATGGCCAGCGGCTTGCCGTTCAGCCGTATCTCCAGCGGCTCCTCCGCGACCAGGGTGTCCGGCCGGACACCGGCCGCCCCGCCCCGGACCCGTATGACGCGGCGCCGCTCGGTGACCCGTCCCATCGCGATCAGCCCGCCTGCTCTCGTCCTCAACCTGTACCTGGCCAGTACATTCTCGCGGATCCGGTACGGGCCCGGTCCCCGGGCTGGAGCATGCTGGGAATTCTCCAAATTCCGGTGGCCTAATCCTGTTGGGTTACACGCAGACGTACTCATCAGTAGCAGGAGAAGGTGAATGATCCTGACTGCCGTACAAAGGGGGATCCCGCCCATGACCGGTTCACGCGTGGTGGCGCTTGGGCACTACCAGCCCGCGAAGGTGCTCACCAACGAGGACCTCGCGGCCATGGTCGAGACCAGCGACGAGTGGATCCTCTCCCGGGTCGGCATCAGGACCCGCCACATCGCGGGCCCCGACGAGCCGGTCGACGAGCTGGCCTACCAGGCCGCCGCGAAGGCCCTCGCCAACGCCGGCCTGACCCCGGACGACATCGACCTCGTGCTGGTGGCCACCTCCACCGCCATCGACCGTTCCCCCAACATGGCCGCCCGCGTCGCGGCCAAGCTGGGCATGAACAGCGCGCCCGCCGTGATGGACCTCAACGTCGTCTGCTCGGGCTTCACCCACGCCCTCGCCACCGCCGACCACGCCATCCGGGCCGGCTCCGCCACCCGCGCCCTGGTCATCGGCGCCGACAAGATGGCGGAGATCACGGACTGGACCGACCGCACCACCTGCGTCCTGACCGGCGACGGCGCCGGCGCGGCCGTCGTCGAGGCCTGCCCCGAGGCGGGGATCGGCCCGGTCCTGTGGGGCTCCGTCCCCGAGATGGGCCACGCGGTCCGCATCGAGGGCACGCCCCCGGTCTTCGCCCAGGAGGGCCAGTCCGTCTACCGCTGGACCACCAGCCGGCTCCCGGCGCTCGCCCGCAAGACCTGCGAGAAGGCCGGGGTCACCCCCGAGGAGCTCGCCGGGGTCGTCCTGCACCAGGCCAACCTGCGGATCATCGAACCCCTCGCCGCCAAGATCGGCGCCGTGAACGCCGTCGTCGCCCGGGACGTCGTCGACTCCGGCAACACCTCGGCGGCCAGCATCCCGATGGCCCTGTCCAAGCTGGTCGAGCGCGGCGAGATCCCCTCCGGCGCCCCGGTCCTCCTGTTCGGCTTCGGCGGCAACCTCTCCTACGCCGGCCAGGTCATCCGCTGCCCGTAGCGGCCGCCCCCCGCCGCACCCCGAGGCCCACCCCGACGTCCGCGTCCGGGTGGGCCTCGCGCGTGTACGACCTCAGGGGTACGCACGTTCGCCCGGCGGACTGACGCCCCCGCGCCCGGGGGCTCGCAGGATGGAATCACCCCATCAGCGAACAAACGGAGCAAGCCCCCATGAGCCGCCGCACGTCCCTCGTCCTCACCGGCGCCGGAGTCATCGCAGCCGGCGCCCTGGCCGCCGTCGTCGCCCTGCCGGCCGCGGCCGACTGGTACGACCACCGCCACGAGCAGTCGGACGACTACGCCACGGGCGCGGAGGCCAAGAAGGACCGGGCCTCGGTCCCGCGCTGGCTCGCGGACGACGCGGCCTCGGTGCGGTACGCCATGAAGACCACCGGCGGCGAGCGCCTGCTGAAGGCCGACCTCCCCGGCGGCCGCCTCCCGGCCGCCTGCGAGCCCGCCGCCCCCGCCGGGGCCAAGGCCCCGCAGATCACCGCCGCATGGTTCCCCAAGGGCGCCGAGTCCAAGGCCGCCGCCCGCTGCGGCCTCTACTACGCCTACATGGACGGGACCACCCTCTACGCCTGGCAGCACAACGACGACTGGATCAAGGACGGCGCCCGCACCTGACCCGGCCCACCCGCGCGAGACGATCCGTCTCACCCCCGGCCTCCGCGCATGCCCGCAGGTCAGCACGGCGTGGCGGGCCGGCGGCCGGACCGGATATCTGGTCGGAGGGGCGCCGATCCTTTGCTATTGTTGTCCATGTCGCCACGGGAAACCGGGGCCGACCACCGGTCCGGGTGGCGGAATGGCAGACGCGCTAGCTTGAGGTGCTAGTGCCCTTTATCGGGCGTGGGGGTTCAAGTCCCCCCTCGGACACAGACAGAGAACCCCACTTCGGTGGGGTTCTTTTTCGTGTTCCGGCCCGAGCCCAGGTGGCCGGATCCGCCGGTGCGGCATCATGGCCGTGACCGGGTCGAGGGGGAGCAGCGTGCCGCAGGACGAACCACGCAACGAGGTCGTGATCGCCGGGCGTTACCGCCTGGGGAAGAGGCTGGGCCGGGGCGGCATGGGCACCGTCTGGCGGGCCTCCGACGAGCTCCTGGGCCGCGCGGTCGCCGTCAAGGAGCTGCACGTCGGCGAGGGCAAGGAGACGACGGGGGCGCTGCGCGAGGCGCGCACCGTCGCGCAGATCAAGCACCCGCACGTGGTCGTCGTGCACGACGTCGTCGAGGACGACGGCCGCCCGTACATCGTGATGGAACTCGTCGAGGGCGGCTCCCTCGCCGACCGCCTCACCGCCGAGGGCCCCCTGGACGCCGGTGAGACCGCCCGCGTCGGGCTGGCCCTGCTCGGCGCCCTGAGCGCGGCCCACGAGCGCGGGGTGCTCCACCGCGACGTCAAGCCCGCCAACGTCCTCATGGAGGCGGGCACCGGCCGGGTGGTGCTCACCGACTTCGGGATCGCCCGCCTCGCCGGCTCCACCACCATCAGCGAGACCGGCGCGTTCGTCGGCTCGCCCGAGTACACCTCTCCCGAACGCATGCAGGGGGCCGCCGCCGGACCCGCCTCCGACCTGTGGTCGCTGGGGGCCCTGCTGTGCGCCGGGCTGACCGGCGAGTCCCCCTTCCACCGGGACTCCCTGGGCGGCGTCCTGCACGCCGTCGTCCACGACGAGATCCGCCCGCCCGCCCAGGCCGGACCGCTGACCCCGCTGGTCCGGGGCCTGCTGGAGCGCGACCCCGACCGCCGGCTCGGGGTGGCGGAGGCCCGGCGGATGCTCTCCGCGTACGTGACCACCGGCAGCCTCCCCCTCCTCGACCGCACGCCCGGCCCGCACCGGCCGGCCGTGCCCGCCCCCGGCCCGGCCGCCCCGGCCGGGTACTCGCCCACCGAACGCGCCACCGCGCAGACGGGCCCCGCGACCCCGGCCGGCCCCCGGGCGGGGCTGCGCGCCGGGCTGGTGGCCGCGCTCGTCGTGGTGGCCGTCATCGGCGCCGTGGCCGTGACCTTCCTGCTCTCCCGCCCGACGGGCGACGGCGGACCGGCGGCCGCCCGGGACGACCGCCCCGCCGCGTCCCCCGGCGCGGTCGCGCCCGCCGTCCGGCCCCCGGAGTCCGCCACCGCCACGGCCACCGCGACGACGACGGTGACCGCCCCCGCCCCCACACAGCCGGCGCCCGCCAAGCCGGTGCCCGCGAAGCCCGCCCCCGCCGGATACCGGACGGTGGCGGACCCGGCGGGCTTCACCCTGGCCGTGCCCCAGGGCTTCCAGCGCACCACCGACGACCAGCGGGTCTTCTACGTCTCCCCGGACGGCGCGTTCCGCATCGGCATCAAGGTCAAGCCCTCCGCGCCGGGCGGGCCCGTCGCCGCGATGCGCCAGTCCGACGCGAACGGCCCGTCCAACAACCCCGGCTACCGCGACGCCACCGTCCTGCCCACCAGCCACGACGGACTGCCCGCCGCCCTGTGGGAGTTCACCTGGAACGGCTTCGACGCCGCCGAGGGGGCCCGGCACACCTTCGACCTGTGCTGGGACGAGAACGGCCGGATGTACGACGTCTGGGTGTCGGCCCCCGTAGGCCGCCTCGCCCAGGCCCGGGGCCACTTCGACACCGCCCTGGACTCCTTCGCCCCGGGGGCCTGAGGCCGCGACCGCCCCTCAGGTACCCAGGACCACCAGCCCCTCCGGCGCCGACAGGCTCCCCGGGGCCAGCGGGCCCAGGGTCCGCGGGAGCGCCAGGCGCGGCCCGTCGCCGTCCGGGAGGGTGTCGAACAGGTACGCCGCCCCCGACGCGGAGTCGCTCACCAGGTGCGGTCCGGCGGCCGGCGCCGCGAACCGGGTCAGCGGGGTCCGGAAGAGCCGGCCCAGATGGCGCAGGGTCTCCGGGGCCGGGGCGGTGACCGCCGGAGCCGGGGCCGGAACCTGCGCCTGCGCCGGGGCGTCCGGGGGGATGGCCCCAGACAGCAGCAGGGCCAGCAGCACCGGGACCGCCTTGCGGCGCAGCGCCCGGGTCGCCTCGGGCAGCCGGTGGGCGTGGGCGGCGGGCAGGGACAGCGCCAGGCTCCCGGCGGCGCCGCCGGCGGCGATGGGCACCGCCGAGCAGACGACCCCGGGGGAGTACTCGCGCAGGTCGAAGACCGGGGCGCCGGGGGCCACCGCGTCCAGGGCGCTGAACAGGGCCCGGCTGTCGGTGATGGTGTGCGCGGTGAGCCGGGCCGGACGGTGGCGGGCCACGTGGTCGGCCCGCACGTCGTGGTCGAGCTGCGTCAGCAGGCACTTGCCGACCGCGCTGGCGTGCGCGGCGGCCCGGAAGTCCACCCACTCCCGCACCGGCGGAGCCCCCGGCCCGTCCGCCATCTGGGTGATCCGGACCTCGCCCTCCGCGTACCGGCTCAGGTAGACGGCGGCGCCCGCGCTGTCCCGGGCCAGCGCCAGGGTGCGCTGGAGCTGCCCCGCCAGGCCCCCGCCGCCCGGGGCCGCCAGCCGGTCCAGGGCCGGGCCGGGCGCGTACACCCCCGCGCCGGGACGGCAGGCGTACTCCTCCTCGCACAGCATCGACAGCAGCGGGCGCAGCGCCGCCTCCGTGAGCCCGGCCTGCCGCGCCAGCCGGTCGGCCCGCACCCCCAGCGGGTGCCGCTCCAGGACCCGTACGACCTCCAGCGCGCGCCGCGCCTGCGCCAGGGCCTCCCCGGTGTCGGAGCGCACCGCCGTGCCGCGCGCGGCCGAGGTCAGCGCGGGGTGGCGCAGCGGGCCCGCGGCCGGGCGGGGCCGGGGCTCCGGGAGCGGGGGCGGCGGCAGGAACGCGGCCAGCACCCCGGGCAGCTCCGCCCGCGGCACCGGCACCGGGCCCAGATCGGGGTCGTCGCACTGGTCGACGTACCGCAGGACGGCCGCCTGCGCGCACAGCCGCACCTCGCGCAGCTCCCGGCGGCCGCCGGGCCGGAACCCCCGGCGGCCCAGTTCGCGGGCCCACAGGCGGGCGTCGTGGTGCTCGCCGCGCCGGGAGTGGTCCAGGAACAGGCAGTAGGCGGCGGGGGCGGTGCGCGGGCCGCCGGATCCGGCGGCGAACTGCCACCAGAACCGGGCCCCCTCGCGCAGCCCCGCCAGGTGCAGCAGGCAGCCGAAGACGACGGACCCGGGCAGATCGGCGTGGCCGCCGTCGACGAACCGGCCGAGGTCGCGTCCGGCGTGCGGATCGCAGACCACGGAGAGGCAGGCGGCCTTGAGGTCCCGGCGGGCCCGCTCGGAGTCCAGCGGCCGGTCCCGGGCCGGGTCGCTCCAGCCGAAGGAACGCCGCCGGCTCCTGGGGGCCGGCGGGGTGGGGGCGCCCGAGGCGCGGGGGGTGCGCAGCAGGCGGGCCTCGGCGCCGCCGAGGTCGTAGTGCGGGTAGCGGTCGCGCACCCCCGCGCGCAGCAGGAACTCGGACAGGGCGCGGGGGGCCGCGCCCTGTCCCTCCCGCGCGCCGGTGCGGCCGTCGGCGGCGCTCATGACTCGGCGGCGGCGTCGAGCAGCCGCGCGAGGCGCCGGCGGGCCTGGCCGAGCTGCGAGCGGACGGTGGCCTCGTCGACGCCCATCACGGCGGCGGCCTCACCCGGGGTGCACCGCAGCCCGTAGCTCAGCATCACGGTGTCCCGCTGCCGCTCGGCGAGGCGGGAGACGGCCCGGTAGAAGCGGATGGTGTCCGTCAGCACCTCGTACTGGTCGGGGTGGGCCTCCTTCAGGGCCGCCTCGAAGGCGCTGATGTCCATCGGCTCGGGCCGGCGCAGCCGGGGGTCGCGGCGCTGCTGCCAGTCGACGATGCGCTGCTTGAGCACGGTCCAGGCGTAGGCGTCGAGCCGGTCCATGTGCAGCATGCGGAGCCATTCGTGCATGATCGAGTCGAAGGTGGCGTCCACCGCGTCCTCGGCGTCCGTGTCGGAGCCGAGCTGGAGGTACGCGAAGCGCATGTACGCGGGCCGCCGGTTGGTGTGGAAGGCCCAGTACGACAGGCGCGCGGTCGGATCCCACTGACTCATGGGCGTCGGGTGCCGCCGCCGGCTGGGCAGTCCCACGGCCCCGCCGGACTCCTCCGGTCCGCCATCGTTCACCGTTCCCCACCTCATCCCCTGATGCCGGTCCATGAGAGCAGTACCGGCGCACTCGGGGGGCGTGGAGGAGAAACCTGAAGGGATTACGTCGGGTGGTGACCGCTTCGTGAACGATGTCGATCAAGCGGAGGGCCCGTCGGCCCGTACGCATATCCCGTCGGCACCTCCGCCCGCCGGGCGCCGCGGGCGCCGTCCGGCGTCCCCGTGCCCGGTCCCGGTCCGCCCACCGGATACCGGTCGGGGTCCGCGCCCGCGGTTCGATACGATGAACCGCCTCACCATGCGTATTCGGCACGGCACGCCCCGGGCGGGCCGCCGCCGCGCACGGCCGCATGGACCCGTAGAAATGAACTGAAATGGAGCATCCGAGGATGGCTCGACACCTGATCACCAGCGCGCTTCCGTACATCAACGGGATCAAGCACCTGGGCAACATGGTCGGGTCGATGCTTCCGGCGGATGTGTACTCCCGGTACCTCCGCCAGCGCGGCCACGACGTCCTGTACATCTGCGCCACCGACGAGCACGGCACCCCCGCCGAACTCGCCGCCAAGGAGGCCGGGATCTCGGTCGCCGAGTTCTGCGCGCAGGCCCACGACGCCCAGAAGGCGGTCTACGACGGCTTCGAGCTGTCCTTCGACCACTTCGGCCGCAGCTCGTCCGCGCAGAACGCCGAGATCACCCAGCACTTCGCGCGGCGGCTCCAGGAGAACGGCTTCATCGAGGAGCGCGCGATCCGGCAGGTGTACTCGCCCGCCGACGGCCGCTTCCTGCCGGACCGCTACGTCGAGGGCACCTGCCCGCACTGCGGCTACGACAAGGCGCGCGGCGACCAGTGCGAGAACTGCACCCGCGTCCTGGACCCCACGGACCTGATCGAGCCCCGCTCGGCCATCTCCGGCTCCACCGAGCTGGAGGTCCGCGAGACCAAGCACCTCTTCCTGCTGCAGTCCAAGCTCCAGCACGAGGTCGAGGCCTGGGTCGCGCGCCACGAGGAGGAGTGGCCGCAGCTGGCGTCCTCCATCGCCCGCAAGTGGCTGACCGAGGGCCTGCACGACCGCGCCATCACCCGCGACCTCGACTGGGGCGTCCCCGTCCCGGCCGACACCTGGCCCGAACTGGCCGCCGAGGGCAAGGTCTTCTACGTCTGGTTCGACGCGCCGATCGAGTACATCGCCTCCACCAAGGAGTGGGCCGACGCCGACCCGGCGAACCGCGACCACAAGGCGTGGTGGTACGAGGCCGAGGACGTCCGCTACACCCAGTTCATGGCCAAGGACAACGTCCCGTTCCACACGGTGATGTTCCCGGCCACCGAGCTCGGCACCCGCGAGCCGTGGAAGATGGTCGACTACGTCAAGGCCTTCAACTGGCTGACGTTCTACGGCGGCAAGTTCTCCACCTCGCAGAAGCGCGGCGTCTTCACCGACCAGGCGCTGGAGATCCTCCCGGCCGACTTCTGGCGCTACTTCCTGATCGCCAACGCCCCCGAGTCCGACGACTCGTCGTTCACCTGGGAGCACTTCGCCGCCACCGTCAACAAGGACCTCGGCGGCACCCTCGGCAACTTCGTGAACCGCGTCCTGACCTTCTCCCGCAAGAAGTTCGGCGACGAGGTCCCGGCCGGCAACCCGGCCGGCGAGGCCGAGGCGAAGCTGGGCGAGCAGATCGCCGAGCTCCTCGCCGAGTACGAGGGCCACATGGAGGCCCTCCAGTACCGCAAGGCCGCGGCCGCGCTGCGCGCCCTGTGGTCGGCGGGCAACGCCTACCTGGACGAGAAGGCCCCCTGGCTGGAGGTCAAGACCGACCTGGAGGCCGCCGCGCTCACCCTGCGCACCGCGATGAACCTCATCCACCTCTACTCGGTGGTCTCCGAGCCGTTCATCCCGGCCTCGGCGCGCACCATGCGCTCCTCCTTCGACCTGCCCGGCGACACCGCGACGTGGGTGACCCCGGAGCAGGCCAAGGCCCTGGACGCGGTCCCGGCCGGCACCCCGTTCACCGTGCCGCCGGTGCTCTTCGCCCGGATCGCCGAGGAGGACCTGGAGTCCTACCGCGAGCGCTTCGGCGGTTCCCCGGAGGCCTGAGCCCCCTGACCGCCGTCCGAAGGGCGCGACCCCGCCGGGGTCGCGCCCTTCGGCGCATCCGGAGGCCGTGGTAGGGAAAACCCCACCGTGAAAGCTCCGCCCAGGCGTGCAGACCGGGGCGGGGCCGCGCGGCTGGAATGGGTCCATGACCCCTTCCCCCACCGCCCGGTGGACCGCCGGCTGGCTGCTCGCCGCCGCGTGGGCCCTGTCCTTCCCGCTGTTCTCCACCCTGGCCCCGCACCGCCTGTGGGGGTGGTGCGCGGCCGCCGGATACCTCGCCGCCGCCGCGGCCACCGCCCTCGGACGGCGCCGTGAGGCGCTCGGCGCGGCCCTGCTCGGGGCCGTCGCCGTCCCCCTCCTGTACCTGGTCCTGACCGGGCGGGGCCAGTCCGAGGTCGGCGTGATCGAACGCTCCGGGCGGCTCCTGCTCGACACCGGCAGGATGTACGTGGACCACCCGGCCGGGGTGGGGGACTACACCCCCTACCTCCCGGCCATGTCCCTCCTCGGCGTCCCCCGCGCCCTGCTGGACGGCGCCTTCGGCGGGGGAGGGGGATGGGCGGTCCGACTCCTGGGCGACGCCCGCATCTGGTGCGCCGCCGCCCTCTTCGGCGGGATGGCCGCGGGCCGGCGCCTGCTCGGCGCGGCCCCCTCGCCGCTGCTCCCGCTGCTGGTGGCCTCGCCGGTGGTGGCGCTCCCGCTGGCGGTGAGCGGGGTGGACCTGCCGCTGGCGGGGCTGTGCTGCCTCGCCCTCGCGGGGGCCGCCTCCGGCCGCCCGGCCCTCGCGGGGCCGGCCCCGGGCGCGGCGTGCGCCCTCAAGTGGACGGCGCTGCCCGCGGTCGCGGTGGCGGCGGCGCTCCTGGGGGCCCGCTGCGGCGCCCGGGCGGCGGTCCGCTGCGCGGTGGTGGCCGGGTCGGTCACGGCCGCCCTGGTGCTGCCGGGGGCCCTGCTCCAGCCGGGGGAGCTGTGGCGGCAGGTGTTCGCCTTCCCGACGGGCCGGGCGCCGGTGCCGACCCCGGCGAGCAGCCCCCTGCCGGGGCATCTGCTGGCGCAGCTCGGGCCGTGGGGCTGGTACCTCACGACGGCCCTGCTGGTGCTGGGCGGGCTGGGGGTGGCCCTCTCGCTGTGGGTGCGCCCGCCGCGCACGGCGGCCGCCGCCGCGGACCGGCTCGCGCTCGGGCTGACCCTGGCCTTCCTGCTGGCCCCGGCGGGGCGCTTCGGCTACCTGGCGCTGCCGGTGCTGCTGGTGGCGTGGGCCCGCTCGGCCGTGCCCGCCGGGCCCGTCCCCTCGCGGGTGGTGGCCCGGTCGCGGAGGCGGCCCGGGAGCCCGGCGCCGGTCCGGTGACGGGTGCGGGGTCAGGGCGCGCCGGGTCCCTCGTACCGTTCGACCCGCTCGTCGACCGCGCGCTGGAGCGGCCGCAGCCGGTCCGTCAGCTCCCGGAGGTCGGCCGTCCGGCCGTCCGACCACTGCCCGAGCCCGGCCACCACGACCCGTCCGGTGCCGGAGAACGACTGCACCAGCCCGCTCCCGGGGCCGAGGGCGGCCAGTCCGGAGGCGGGCGGCGGGGCCTGCACGCCGAGCTGGTGGTCGTCGGGGGCCGACGCCAGCCCGGTCACCACCCGCACCGTGTCCTGCGGGTCCCTGAGCGTGAAGACGGCGATCTCGAACCGGTTGTCCCGGGCGTCCTTGTAGAGGGCGGTCTGCCCGCCGAGGCAGCCCCTGCCCTCGGCGAGCATCGCGGCGAGGCGGGGGCCGACGGAGGCCGGCTCGGCGCAGGAGGGCAGCACCTTCGAGTCGACCCGGGTGAAGGCGCCCCCGGCCCCGTCCGGCACCTCGGCGGGGAACACGTCCGCCTGCGGGACCATGCTCCGGTCGGCGGCCGGGGAGGCCGGGGGAGCCGGGGCGGGGGACGCGGCGGCGGAGGGCGTCCTCCTCGGCCGGACGGTGACGTGCTCCTCGTCGGACGGGTCGGTCAGGTCGAGCGTGACGAGGGCCAGGAGGCCCATCAGCAGCAGCAGCCCGAGGACGAGCGGCCACGTCCGCGTGGGCCCCGGCGCGGCGGACTCGTGGATCGAGGCGCCGCGGACGAAGTCCTCGTCGAGGACCACGTTCCACTCGTCCTCGTCGGGACCGTCCGGCCCGCCCGCTCCTGGGGGCATCGCATCGTTCTTCGCCACCCTGAGACCCTAGTGAGCCCTTCCGCCGATCGGCACATCCGCAGGTCACAGCCTCATCACTATGCGCCCCCGGGGTCTTGCGCCGGGGGCGCGGCGGCCACGCGCCGCACGGCGTGCCCGAATGCCGGCACGGCACCCGCCCCCGGCGGGGTGCGGGGAGGCCGCGGCGGGGTCAGTCCGCGGTGGTACGGGGGCCGGCGCCGCGCAGGTGCGCCAGTACCGCCAGGACGCGGCGGTTGCCCTCGGACGGGTCCAGTTCCAGCTTCGTGAAGATGCTGCCCGCGTGCTTCACGACGGAGGCCTCGGTGACGAACAGCCGGGCCGCCAGGGCCTGGTTGTTGAGCCCCTCCGCCATCAGGGCCAGCACCTCGCGCTCGCGCGGGGTCAGCCGGGCGAGCGGGTCGCCGTCCGGCCGCGCGGCCAGCAGGACGCGGACCACCTCGGGGTCGAGGACCGTCCGGCCCTCGTACACCCCTCGCAGGGCGTCGAGGAACTCCTCGACCTCGCCGACCCGGTCCTTGAGCAGATAGCCCAGGCCGGCCGCCGAGCCGCCGGTGAACAGCCGCGCCGCGTAGGCGGTGGCCACGTACTGCGACAGCACCAGGACCGGCAGCGAGGGGTCCCGGGAGCGCAGTTCGAGGGCGGCCCGCAGCCCCTCGTCGCTCTGCCCGGGCGGCATCCGCACGTCCGTGACCACCACGTCGGGCCGCTCGTCCGCCACCGCCCGCAGCAGGGCGGGGGCGTCGCCCACGGCGGCGACGACCCGGTGGCCGCCCAGAGCCAGCAGCTCCGTCAGGCCCGCGCGCAGCAGGACGGAGTCCTCGGCCAGGATCACCCGGAGCACGGCACCTCCACCCGCAGCCGCGTCGGCCCGCCCACCGGACTCGACACCGTCAGCCTGCCCCGCAGCATCGCCACCCTGTCCGCCAGTCCCGCCAGGCCCGCTCCCGCGCCGGGATCGGCCCCGCCGCGGCCGTCGTCGGTGATGGTGAGGGTGAGCCGGCCGTCCTCGACCCTACCGGCGACGCCGACCCGCGAGGCACCGCTGTGCTTGGCGGCGTTGGCGAGGGCCTCGGTGACGGTGAAGTACGCGGTGACCTCGACCGGTCCGGGCAGCCGGGGCACGTCGAGGTCCACCGCGACCGGGACCGGATGGCGCAGCGCCACCTCGGCGACGGCCGCCGCCAGCCCGTGGTCCGTCAGCACCTGCGGGTGCATCCCCCGCACCAGGTCCCGCAGTTGGGACAGTGCCAGCTTCGCCTCCCCGCGCGCCCGGCGCACGAGCACGGCGGCCCCGTCCAGCGCGGGCGGGCCCGGGGCCGCGTCTTCGGCGTCCGGGGCCGGTGGCGCGGCGGCCTTGCGCAGCTCCATCTCGGCCAGGCCCAGGGTCATGCTGAGGGCGACCAGCTGCTGCTGGGCCCCGTCGTGCAAGTCCCGTTCGATGCGCCTCCGTTCCGCCTCGAAGGCCTCCACCAGCCGGACCCGCGACCGGGTCAGCTCCAGCACCCGGGCGTCCTCCTCGCGGGGCCCGAGCAGCAGCCGGGCGGTCTTCACCTGCGCCCCGGAGACCAGCGCGGCGGCGTACCCGGCGAGCACCACTCCGGCCAGCCCGACGGCCGTCCCGCCAAGGGCCTCCAGCGGCCCGGCCACCGCCTCGCCGGGTACCAGCATCACCGGCTCCGGGGCCAGGGCCCACACGATCACCGGGGCCGCCACCAGCATCAGGGAGAGGGCCAGCAGGCAGAGCACCCCGAACCCGGCCGCGCCGAACACCACCCCGAACAGCAGGGCGTACCCGAACTCCCGCCAGGTGGCCCGCTCCCGCAGCCGCGTCCGCAGCCAGGCCGCCGCGCCCGCCCCGGCGAGCGAGACGTGCGGATCGGCGACGGGCTCGGGCTCCACCCACCGCAGCCGGCGCCGCTCCAGCTCCCCGAGCGGCACCGCCCCGGCCAGGGCCCCGACCAGCAGCACCAGCCCGATCCCGGCGACCGCCAGCAGCAGCCCGAGCCCGAGCAGCAGGGCCAGCGCGCACAGCACCCCGTACCCGAGCGCGAACCCGCTGCCGAGGTACGCCCAGCACCGCCACGGCCACCAGGACCCCAGGAACCGCACCGGCCGCCGCAGCACCCGCCAGACGGCCACGGGCGGTTCGGGGGGCATCACGTCAGGGGAGGATCCGGGCACACCCCCAGCCTAGGCGACGCGCCCCCGTACCCGAGGGGCCGTCACATCGCCGCCCCCAGGGCCACGAACCCGCAGATCAGCACGAACAGCAGGGCCAGCAGGGGCCAGACGAAGCGGAGGTACTTGTCGTAGCCGACCTTCGCCAGGGCGACGCCGCCGATGGTGACGGCCGTCGTCGGCACCCACAGGTTCATCCAGCCGCTGGCCGCCTGCCAGGCCGTCACCACCACCGCGCGGGAGACGCCCGCGAAGTCGGCCAGCGGGGCCAGGATGGGCATGGCGAGGGTGGCGTGGCCGGAGGTGGAGGGGATCAGGAAGGCCAGCGGCAGGTTGACCAGGAAGACGATCACCGCGAAGAGGCTGGAGGAGGTCCCCTTCACCACGCCCTCGATGGAGTGCAGGACGGTGTCGGTGATCCTCGAGTTGTTCATGATGACGGTGACCCCGCGCGCCAGCATGATGACCAGGGCGGGGGAGATGAAGTCGGCGGCGCCCTGGATGATCGTCGAGCTGAGCTTCGCCTCGCCCATCCGCGCCACCAGCCCCACCAGCACCGCCGCGCACAGGAACAGCGCCGACAGCTGGGGGAAGGACCAGCCCAGCTCCCAGGAGTACGGGGTGGCGTCGGCCCTGCCGGTCAGCGCGCTGGACCAGGGCACCACCGAGAAGATCATGAAGGCGAAGACCAGGACGAGCAGCACCAGCACGGCCCGGTGCAGCGGGGTCAGCCGCGGCTCCTCGTCGGAGTCGGCCTCCGCCTTGCGGTCCAGGTCCCCCGGCAGGAACCCGCACAGGGACCGGCCCGGGTCGCGCTGGACGCGCCGCGCGTAGCGGATGACGTACAGGACGGTGACGGCCGTGAGCACCACCCACATCGCGAAGCGCAGCACGATGCCGTCGCCCAGCGAGATGCCGGCCGCCGAGGAGGCCACCCCGGTGGCGAAGGGGTTGACGGTGGAGCAGAGCACCCCGATGCCCGCGCCCAGGATCGAGGCGCCGACCGCGACGAGCCGGTCGTAGCCGAGCGCCAGCATCATCGGCACCAGCAGGCCGTAGAACCCGAGGGTCTCCTCGGCGAAGCCCTCCACCGTGCCGAGCACGGAGAAGACCACCATCACGGCGGCGATCAGCAGGGCCCCGCGCTCGCGCAGCCGGTGGGCGAGGCGGGCGATGCCCCGGTCGAGGGCGCCGGTGGCGAAGACGACGGTGATGAAGGCACCGATGGCCAGCACGAACAGGAAGACGCCGGCACTGCCGTACAAGGCGCCGGTGAGGCTCGGGCCGACCTCGTGGGTGGTGGGGTCCTGGATGCCGTAGAGGCCGTTGACGGGGGCGAGGAACAGGTCGTTCAGGCGGTCGGTGAGGCTGCGCGTGCCGGAGACCCGGTGGTAGGTGCCGGAGACCGGGGCGCCGTCGGCGTCGCGGTCGTACTGGCCCGCCGGGATCAGGAAGGCCAGCAGCCAGATGGCGACCGTGACCAGGGCCAGGATGGTCAGGGCGCTGGGGAAGCGCAGCCCCCTGGGCGGGACCTCCGGCTCCGCCTGCGGGGCGCCGGCCTGCGGCGGGGCCGTCACCGGGGGGCTCCCGCGGCCCGGAAGTCCGCCGCGTACTCCCGTACGCAGGCCTCCTTGAGCGCGGCCGGGGCCGCCCGGTGGGCGGGCCCCCCGGTGCGGGCCTCGAAGCCCGGGCCGGTGTCGCCGGGGGTCACGGTGAGCGGGATGCCGGACGGCCGCTGCGCCCGCAGGTGCCCGACCAGGCGGGTACGGGCCCCCACCGGGTCCCGGTGCGGATGGAAGCGCGGGTTCAGCTTGGCCCGGGCGTACGGCACCACCGCCGAGGCGGCGTGGTCCACGGCCGGCGCCCCCAGACCCTCCTCCGCGCCCCGCCCGTCTTCTTCCACGCGCGCCACCGTCCCTCGGCCGAGCCGCGAACACGTCCCTCCGAGCATGGCCCGGGGGCCGGGCGGCCGCCGTGGCGGACTGGTCCGCACGGGTGACCGGCCGGGCGGCCCGCGCCCCGCGCGGGCCGTCGCCCGCGGGCCCGAAATCACCCCTCGGACAAGGATCCCGACCCGTCCGGCGCGTGTCGAACCGGGCCCTTGATCGTTTCTTCAGCCGTAACCCACATATCGGCTGCCGAATCGGAGGACCGCGGTGACGGCCTGGCAGTACTACGCCGGTGCGGGCATGGTGGCCGCGCTCTGCCCGTTCCACGGTTACGTGGCGGTCGCCGGCGACGGCCACGGCGGCGGGGCCCGGGTCGACGTCTGCGTGCCCGCCGGACGCCCGCCCGCCGGACGCCCGCCGATGCCCCCGCCGCCCGTGGCCCGGCCCGGCTCCCCGGCCGTCGTCCCGCCCTCCGTACGGGTCACCCTGCCCGGCGCCGAACGGCCCGTCCACCACCCCGGCGAGGCTCCGGGCCTGCCGCCCGCGCCCGAGCCCGGGCCCCCGGCGCCGGACGGCGCGGCGCAGCCGCCCCCGGCCCCGCCGGCGTCCGCGCCCGGGCCGGAGCCCGCGCCGGCGGCGGCCTCCGGTCCGCCCGCGCCCGGCGCCGCCGCACCCGTGAGCGCCTTCCACGTGCGCCCGTACCGCTCCGCCGCGCTGGAGCGGCGCGGCCCGAACGGGCTGAGCACCATGATGCTGATGGTGGTCGTCACCACCCCGGCCGTGCTCGCCGCCGCCGCGCTGCGCCCCCGCTCCAAGAGCCGGGGCACGGCCTCCTGAGACACCGCCGCACCGCGGCTCGAACCACCGACACACCGACGCATCCACGAACGGGAGATCCCTCGTGTCCGAATGGCTGGTCCTGGCCATCGCCCTGGCGCTCGTCTGCGCCCTCGTCCTCGCCATGACCGCGATCCGGCACCGCCGGGTCGCGGAGGACGAGGACACCAGCGAAACCCCCGACGTCATCGAGTACATGACGATGATGGTCGGCGTGGTCTACGCGATCGTCCTGGGCCTGGCCATCGCGGGGGTCTGGGAGGCGCGCGGGGCCGCCGAGGACGGCGTGCGCCGCGAGGCCCAGTCGCTGTACGAGGTGACCCAGCGGGCCGACGTCTACCCGGCGCCGGTCCGCGACCGGATCCGCGGCGAGGTGGACGCGTACGTCACCCACACCGTCTCCGTCGACTGGCCGCGGCTGATCGCCGGCAAGGAGGCCTCCCCCGAGGGCGCGGAGCTGCTCGGAAAGCTGCGCAGCGACGTCACCCACCAGAGCCCCGCCAACGAGCTCCAGGCACAGGCCTACCAGCCCCTCCTCGACCAGATCGCGGCCGCCGACGACGCCCGGCACTCGCGCACGCAGAGCGACGAGTCCACCCTGCCGAGCGTGGTCTGGGTCGGGCTGCTGGTGGGCGGGGTGGTCACCATCGGGCTGATCTTCACCCTGCAGATCCGCCGCTCCGGCCGCGAACTGCTGATGGCCGGTCTGTTCAGCGCCCTGATCGTGTTCCTGCTCTTCATGGTCTGGAGCTTCGACGCCCCCTACGGGCGCGACGGCACCGACTCGGCCGGCGCCTTCCAGGACCTCTTCCCGGCCCTGTCGGTGACGGCCTCCCGCTGAGGGCCCGGGTCCTGAGGATCAGGGCCCCGAGGGGCCGGGTCCTGAGACCCCCGGCCCGGGGCCCCGGGCCCCGGGCCGGCCGCGCGGCCCCGGCGGAGTCAGCTCCCCGCCGGGGCCGCGTGCCGTCGGGCGGCGGCCACCAGCGGCGAGTGCCGCAGGGCCTGCGAGATCCGGACGAGGTCGCGCGGGTCGTCGGCGGTCACGAGCACCCGCTCCCCGTCCGCCGCCTCCTCCTCGGTCCCGTCCGCCGCCTCCGGGTGGGCGGCGCAGACCAGCACCGCGGCCGCCACCATCGCGGCGTCGGCGACGGCGCGGGCCGTCTCCTCGTCGGCCCCCGTCTCCAGGGCCCGCTCGTAGGCGGTGTCGCGGTGGCGCCGGTCGAAGCAGGGGCCCAGCCTCAGGAACCCGTCGTGGATGTCGGACTCGCGCTGGATCACCCGGATCGCGGCCGGGGACCACCAGGACATCCGCACCCCCGGGGTGCCGCTCGGCGCGGTGGACTGCACCTCGTGCCAGAGCGCCCCCAGGTTCCGGTAGGTGCTCCAGGTCCGCCAGCTGTCCGACACCCGCTGGTACACCAGCGGCAGCACGAAGCCCACGGAGCTGACCAGAGCCCCGGCGGAGGCCAGCGGCGGGGCGACGAAGGTGCTCAGGAAGTCCAGGTCGTGGCCCAGCCAGCGGGCGGCGACGGCGGACATCTTCGCGGCGTCGTAGGCCAGGCTGATGGCGTAGCCGGACACGATGATCAGCAGGCCCGCCCGGAGCCAGCCGCAGACCTGGAGGGACCAGCGCCAGCACATCGACACCATCATCATCACGGCCACGTTGTGCGCGAGCAGGTAGGAGGCGATCATCAGCCGGATGTACGGGGTGTTCGCGTAGTACGTGTCGAAGTCGCGCAGCCGCTCGACGGGCACCGAGCCCAGGGAGAACAGCACGATGATCGCGAGGACGACGACGGAGTAGCCGGCGATCCAGCGCAGCGAGGTGTTGCGGATCTCCTCCGCCGGGCCGCCGCGCCAGTTGAACACCAGGACGAGGCAGGAGGCGCTGAAGGCCGTCATCAGGCAGTAGACGAGCGGGGCGGAGAAGTTGGGGATCCCGGTCCAGCGGTTGACGGCCTCGATGGTGGGCGGCGCCGCGAAGGTGAAGACCGAGCCGGCGAGGAGGAGCAGGAAACAGACCGACCGCAGGAGCGGATCGCGCCAGTTGGTGCGCAGGGCCGGCAGCTTGCAGACGAGGGAGACCGCCATGGCGGCCGCCGGGATGTAGTAGTCCGGTCCTTTCAACGGTCGTTCCTGTGCCCCCGGTAACCGAGGGAGGTCTCGATCCGGCTCGCCAGCTCGTCGCGCCCGCCGGCGGGCCGCCTGCCGGCGGACCCGGCCAGCCAGGTGCGGCACCGGCTGCCCAGCAGGAGGCCGAAGGTCTCGGCCTCCGTCTCCTCCTGGACGTCGGCGCGGGTGCGCGCGGCGACGCTGCGGACCGTCTCGCCGAGGTCGGCCCCGTCGGTCAGCAGCCGGGCCGCGACCGCGGCGCCGTCGACGTGGTGGCTGCAGTGGCCGGCCTTCATGTGCCACAGCTCGTGGCCCAGGATGACCAGCTGGTGGTCCGGCGCGGTGCGCTCCTCGATCACGACCAGGTCCCGGTCCGCCATGTCGAGCCACAGCCCGCTGGCGGTCCCCTGCGGGAACGCCGCCATCCGGAACTGCACCGGGCGGCCCCGGTGCCTGCTCATGCCGTCGCAGAGGGCGGTGTAGAGGTCCACGGGTTCCACGGGGGCGGCCAGCTTGATGCCGGACACCAGCTCCGCGCACAATCGCCGCTGCGCTCTGCCTATGCTCACCGTTCTCCCCGTCGACGCGGATCCGGATCAGGACTCAAGGATCAGATCCAGACTTTCGACTGGGTCATGATTCGTTCGGTTTGACGCTTTCGAGAAGCATGTCCAGCCATTCGGTCACCTTGTCCCGGTGCTTGTCGCTGGGCAGTTGGGCGGCGCGCCAGGCGATGCCCCGGACCCCGTGGTTCTGCAGGAGCCGCGCCAGCGGGTCGCCGGCCGCGGCGGCCTCGGCCGGTACGGGCTGCCGCTCGCGCCCCGCGAAGTCCTGGAGGAGCTGCTGCTCGGTGCGCTGGAGGGCGTCGGTGAGCGCGTCCGCGTCATGGGCGGTGAGGAAGCCCGCGTGCACCCCGAAGAAGCGCTGGATGGCGTCGCAGTGCTCCATGGTGGGGCGCCGGTCGCCGTTGATGAGGGCTCCGGCCTGCTGCCGCGACATTCCGGCGCCGTCCGCGATCTCCTGCTGGGTGTAGCGGCGGCCGTTGGGTTTCACCCGGGTCCGCCGGAGCAGGTCGAGGCGCTGCAGGAACCGTGCCTGGAGGTCGGGTTCGCCGGCCCGCCTGCCGTCGAGCAGGGATCTGATCACGTCCGTGGGAACCCCGGAGGCCTCGGAGAGGCGGCGGAGGTCGAAGACCTGGTTCGGGTCGCGGCCCATTTTGTTCGCCAGCTCGGCGACCCGCGTGACGGTTGCCGCCAGGGGCGCGTTGGCCACCGCGACGGGAGCCGGGAAGCCGTCTGTCACCAGTGGTTCTCCTAGATCGCGCGAGGTCAGTGGGCACGTGGTCGGCCTCAGGGAATCTATCCGGTTTGTTTTGGGAGAGCCAGAACTTGCCACAGCTGTGGCGCGAATGAGCTGTCGCCAGGCTGGAATTGCCACAATAGTTGACACTCGAATGAAGTCGGTAGCAGGATCGCCACACGGAAATGAAGATCCAGACCGTTGAGGAGGGGGAGCTCTCGGTGCCACATCTCGCAGCGGTGGGCCCGTCTGATGGCCTCGTCCGAGCCGGTGATGAGCGCCTGGCGGGCGACGAGTCCGCCCGTGGCGCAGTGCGGACGGAGCGGCGCAAGGAGATTTTGCGCCAGCGCCGTGAAGAACTGGGCCTGAGCCAGGAAGACGTCGCGGCGCGCCTGCGCATCAGCGTACGCGCGTACGGGAACTGGGAGCGCGGCCTGGTCAAGGAGTGGACGGACCGCAAGCTCCTCGCCCTGGCCGAGGCCCTGGAAATGAGCGAGCGGCAGTGCTTCTGGCTCTTCCGGATCATGGTCGACCGCGACCCGCCGCCCACCTGGCGCGCGGCCGAGGAGAACCGGCTGCCGCAGGACCCGGCCCAGCGCGACTACCTGGTCGACTACGCGGCCCTGATGGAGGCCGTGCCCTACCCGAGCTTCCTGGTGGACCACCGCTGGGACGTGGCCCTCACGAACTCGGCCTTCGACCGGCTCTTCCAGACGGTGCGGCCGCACCCCACGGCCCTGCCGGACGACAACTTCCTGCGCTTCGTGCTGTTCCACCCGGACGCCGCGGCCGTGCTGGAGGACCACGAGCCGGCCTGGTGCGTGCCGCTGCTGGCCCAGTTCGCGACGGCCCTGGCGGCCGCCCCGGAGGACGAGGGGCTGCGCAGCATCCGCCAGGAGGTGGCCCGTGATCCCTTCATGGAGGCGGCCTACCGCTACGGGGTCCCGCACTGGCTGACCACCCACGGGCAGGAGGCCGCGGAGCAGGACGGCGCGGTGCGCACGGTCCGCCACCCCGACCCGGGCTGGGGTCTGGTGCGCTGCCGGATGGTGGCCGAAACCAGCCGGATGCTCGACGGGATGGGGCTCACCCGGATCACCCTGGTGCTCTCCGCCCCGCAGGGTCTGCCGACCGGCCCGGCGCGCGGTGGCGCCGGGTTCGCGCAGCAGCAGGGCGCCCGGCTGCGGGCGGTTCCGGCGCTGGGGGACTGACGCGGCGGGGGACACTGGTCCCCGAGCGCCCGCCACGGCGCGCGGCCGCGGGTTCCGGCGACGCTCCGGTACGCCCCCGCCGTGCGCCGAGGTACGGATGCCACGATCGGCGACATCGGGATGATGTCGCCGATCGTGGCATTCGTGTCGGTGCCCGGGGTGCGTCGCCCCGGGCCGTGGCGGCGGGCGGTACCTCGAAAGGCCGGAAGGACGGTAGGGGCGTGCGGTTGACCATCCTCGGCGGGGGCGGATTCCGCGTCCCGCTCGTCTACGGAGCACTGCTCGGCGACCACGCCGAGGGCCGGGTGTCCCGGGTGACCCTCTACGACGAGGACCCCGCGCGGCTCGCCGCGATGGCCCGGGTGCTCGCGGACCAGGCGGCCGCCTCCGGAGCGGCGGACGCCCCGGAGGTCACCGCCACCCGGGACCTGGACGAGGCCCTGCGCGGGGCCGACTTCGTCTTCTCGGCCATCCGCGTCGGCGGCCTGGACGGGCGCGCGGCCGACGAGCGGATCGCCCTCGCCGAGGGGGTGCTCGGCCAGGAGACGGTCGGCGCGGGCGGGATCGCGTACGGGCTGCGGACCGTGCCGGTGGCCCGGGAGCTGGCGCGCCGGATCGCCCGCAACGCCCCGGACGCCTGGGTCATCAACTTCACCAACCCGGCCGGGGTGGTCACCGAGGCCATGTCCGAGGAGCTGGGCCGGCGGGTCATCGGCATCTGCGACTCGCCGGTCGGCCTCGGCCGCCGGATCGCCCGGCTGCTCGGCGTCACCCGCCCCGAGGAGGCCTGGATCGACTACGTCGGCCTCAACCACCTGGGCTGGGTGCGCGGGCTGCGGGTGGGCGGACGCGACGAGCTGCCCCGGCTGCTGGCCGACGAGGCGGCACTGGAGTCCTTCGAGGAGGGGCGCCTGTTCGGGGCGGAGTGGCTGCGCTCGCTGGGCGCGATCCCCAACGAGTACCTGCACTACTACTACTTCAACCGGGACACCGTACGGGCCTACCGGGAGGCGGAGCAGACCCGCGGGGCCTTCCTGCGCGACCAGCAGCGCGGGTTCTACGCCGAGGCCGGCCGGCCCGGGCAGCCCGCCGGGGCGGCGCTGGCCGCCTGGGACCGGACCCGGGCCGAGCGCGAGGCCACGTACATGTCCGAGAACCGCGAGGTGGCGGGCGTCGGGGAGCGCGAGGAGAGCGACCTGGAGTCCGGTGGCTATGAGAAGGTCGCCCTCGCGCTGATGCGGGCCATCGCCCGCGACGAGCGGGCCACGCTGATCCTCAACGTCCGCAACGGCTCGACGCTCTCCGTGCTCGACGCGGAGGCGGTCATCGAGGTGCCCTGCCTGGTCGACGCCAACGGGGCCCACCCGGTGTCCGTGGCACCCCTGCCGCTGCACGCGGTGGGGCTGGTGACCTCGGTCAAGGCGGCCGAGCGGGCCGTGCTGGCGGCCGCGGCGAGCGGCTCGCGGGCGGACGCGGTGAAGGCCTTCGCGCTGCACCCGCTGGTGGACTCGGTGGCCGTGGCCCGGCGGCTGCTGGACGGGTACGCCGCCGAGCACCCGGGGCTGGCCCACCTCCGCTGAGCCGGGCCCGCCGACGGGTTCACCCGTACGGCGGCTTGCGGGGTGCGGGGCGGGTGGGCGGCTGTGACAGTGCGAGGGTGACCACTGCCCCCGCCGCGGCCGCGCCGCCGCCCGTGCTCGACCGGCGGCGGCGCAACGTCGTCTTCGGCACGATCATGCTCGGTGTGCTGCTGGCCGCCCTCGACCAGACGATCGTGGGCACGGCCCTGCCCACGATCGTGGGGGACCTGGGCGGCGGGGACCACATGGCCTGGGTGGTGACCTCGTACCTGCTCGCGGAGACCGTCGCGACCGTGCTGGTCGGCAAGTTCGGCGACCTCTTCGGGCGGAAGGTCGTATTCCAGATCTCCGCGATCGTCTTCATCACCGGCTCGTTCCTGTGCGGGCTGGCCGGGAACATGTCCCTGCTGATCCTGTGGCGGGGCGTCCAGGGCATCGGCGCCGGCGGCCTGATGGTCACCTCCATGGCGCTCATCGCGGACGTGGTGCCGCTGCGCGAGCGCGGCACGTACCAGGGCGCGATCGGCGCCGTCTTCGGCGTGGCCACCGTCATCGGGCCGCTGCTCGGCGGACTGTTCACCGACCACCTCAGCTGGCGCTGGGCCTTCTACGTCAACGTCCCCATCGCCGTGCTGGTGGTCGCGGCGGCCGCCCGCACCATCCCCTCCGTCCGGGCCGGGGGCAGACCCCGCATCGACTACCTGGGCATCGCCCTGATCGCGGTGGGGTCCAGCGCGCTGATCCTGGCCACCAGCTGGGGCGGCAACGAGTACCCCTGGGGCTCCGGGGTGATCATCGGGCTGCTGGCGGGCGGGGTGCTGGCGCTCGCGCTGTTCTGCCTGGCGGAGAACCGGGCCGCCGAACCGATGCTGCCGATGCGGCTGTTCCGCAATCCCGTCTTCACGGTGTGCTCGGTGCTCAGCTTCGTCGTCGGCTTCGCCATGCTCGGGGCGATGACCTTCCTGCCCACCTACCTCCAGTACGTGGACGGGGACTCGGCCACCCTCTCGGGCGTACGGACCCTGCCGCTGGTCATCGGCCTGCTGATCGCGTCCGTCTTCAGCGGCAACGTCACCAGCCGGACCGGCCGGTACCGGATCTTCCCCATCGTGGGCTGCGCGGTGATGGGCGCCGGCCTCTACCTGCTGTCGCGGATGGGCCCGGGCACCGGCGCCTGGCTGGAATCCCTCTACATGTTCGTGCTCGGCGTCGGGATCGGCCTGTGCATGCAGGTGCTCACCATCGCCGTGCAGAACACCGTGGACTACGCCGACCTCGGCACGGCCACCTCCGGCGTCACCTTCTTCCGCACGCTGGGCAGCTCCTTCGGCACGGCCGTGTTCGGGACGATCTACGCCAACGGCCTGGGGCCCGCGCTGAAGTCCGCCGTGGCCGAGGCGGCCCGCGCCACCGGCCAGGACCCGGCCCGGCTCGCGGCCGCCGCGCAGAGCCCCCAGGGTGTGCACGCGCTCGACCCGGCGGCGTCCGGCCCGATCGTCGGCGCCTACACCGAGGCCCTGCACACCGTGTTCCTGTGGACCGTGCCGGTGGCGGCCGTCGGCTTCGTCGTCGGCCTCTTCCTCAAGCAGGTCCGGCTGCGCGACAGCGCCCGCGCCGCGTCCACGGACATGGGCGACGGCTTCGCCTCCCCGGCCACGGCCTCCGGGGACTCGGCCAAGCTGCTGGAACTGGCCGTGGGCAAGCTGGTGCGGAACATGGGGCCGCAGCAGGCCCGGGGCATCGTCGAGGCCTCCGACACCCGGCTGGACATGGCCGGCGCGTGGGCGGTCATGCAGGTGGACCTGCTGACCCGCACGGTCGGGCACGCCGCCCTGGGGCTGATCGCCTCGCGCCGGTCGCTGCCGCCGGAGGTGCTGCTGCCGGTCTTCGACCGGATGGTGGAGGAGGGCTACCTGACCCGGCAGAACGGGTTCTTCAGCCTCACCCGGGGCGGCCAGCGGGAGGCCGACGTCATCTCCGCCGCCTGGGCGGGATGGCTCGGCGACCAGCTGGAACGGGACCGGGGCCGCCCGCGCAGCGCGGAGCTCAGGGCGGCGGCGGACGCGATCGCCAAGCGGCTGCTGGCGGAGGACCTGCGCGAGGGCAACTTCGCGCCCCGGCAGGGGGTCTAGGCCCTTTCTTCCGGATGAGCCCGGCGTGAGGCCGGACAGGAGCGGGCGGGGTCGGCCTAGGCCGTCGCCCGGACGGCGTAGTCGTGGCCGGGGACGTCGGGCAGGGTGGTGAGGCCGGGGTGCCAGGCGCGCAGGACCGCGGCCGAGGGGGCGTACAGGGCTGCGGGGATCTCCTCCGGGGCGAACCAGCGCCACCGGGCGATCTTGTGCGGTTCGGTGACGGCCGGGGTGCCCTCGGCGGAGCGGGTCAGGGCTGCCGCCGTCAGCCGGGTCACGTCGGTGGCCGTGGCGGCGATCTGGACGGCCAGCACCTCGACCGCCTCCGGGGCGGTGCGCAGGGAGGTCTCCTCGGCGAGCTCCCGTGCGGCGGCCTGCTCGAAGCCCTCCCCGGGGTCGACCTTGCCCCCGGGCAGTTCCCAGCGCCCGTCGTGCGCCTGGCCGAGGAGCACCCGGCCGTCGGGGCCGAGCACGATCAGCCCGACGCCGACCACGGCGTTGGGCCGGGGGACGGCCCGCGGGGCGCCCGTGGGTTCGGGGTTCCGGGATGTCACGCGCGGGTGTCCTGTTCCTCGTCCGGCGGGGGAGGGCCATTGTCCCATCCGCCGCCCCGAGGAGACGGGGCGTCAAGGCCGCGCCCGACGGCTCCCTCGGACGGGTGTACGAGTTTCGGCCAGGGGTCGTGTGTGCAGGCTCTGTCGGTCTGATCGTCGTACGTACGTCGGTTCGGGGGGCGCGCAATGGCACATGTGCTGGTGATCGGCGGCGGGGTCGCGGGGCTCGCCACGGCCCTTCTCGCGGCCCGGCGGGGGCACACCGCCGAGGTCTTCGAACGGGACACCCGCGCCCCCGGTACCGCCCTCGACCGGGACTTCTTCGACTGGCGCCGCCCCGGCGTACCGCAGGCGGTCCAGCCGCACGTGCTGCTCGGCGCCGCCCGGGCCGTGCTGCGGGCCGAACTGCCCGACGTACACGCCGAGATGCTCCGGCTCGGCGCCACCGAGCGGCACGAGCTCGACTGGTTCGACGCACGGCCGCCCGCCCGGCCCGGCGACGAGGACCTGGTGCTGCTCCAGGCCCGGCGCATCGTGCTGGAGAGCGCGCTGACGACGGCCCTGCGCGCGGAGCCGGGCGCCGTGGTGCGCTACGGGGAACCCGTCACCGGGCTGACCGCCGACGGGGGAGCGGAGCCCCGGGTGACCGGGCTGAGCACCCCCTCCGGCCGGTACGCGGGCGACCTCGTCGTGGACGCGGGCGGCCGGCGCGGCGGATCGGACTCCCTGCTGGCCGGGGCCGGCTGCCGGCCGGGCGCCGTCGAGCGGCACCGCACGGGCCTCGCCTACTTCTGCCGCTGGTACCGGCTGCCGCGGGGCACGGGCGAGGGGCCCCGCCGGCCCTGGACGGTGACCGGGGGCGCCTTCGCCGGCTGCGCCGTCTTCCCGTCCGACAACCGGGCCTTCGCCGTGACCGTCTTCGCGCACACCGGGGACCCCACCCGGGGCGCCCTGCGCGATCCGGCCGTCTTCGAGGCCGCCGCCCGGTCCTTCCCGCCCGGCGCCGCCTGGCTGGGGCTGGGCGCCGAACCGCTGTCGGGGGTGCTGGCCATGGCCGGGCTGGACAACCGCTGGAGCCCGCCGGCCGACGGGCGGGGACCGGTGGTGAACGGGCTGGTGGCCGTCGGGGACGCGCTCGCCCACACCAACCCGACCCTGGGCCAGGGGACCTCGCTCGCGCTGTGGGCGGCCGACCGGGTGGCCCGGACGGCCCACCGGGACACCGCCTCCCCCGGCTTCGCCGCCGGCTACCACGCCTGGGCACTGCGCACCCTGAAGCCCTGGTTCGACTACCAGGCGGGCGCGGACGCGGCCGTGGGGGAGCGGCTCGCGGCCGGGGCCGGGGCGGGCGGGCCGGACCGGGCGGACCGCGCGGACCGGGCGCGGAGTGCGGCCGCGCTGTTCGAGTGCGCGCTGGAGGACCCCGAGGTGATGCGGGCCCGCGCCAGGGTCCGGCACCTGGCCGAACCCCCCGGACGGGCCTACGCGGACCCGGCGGTCCGCACCCGCGTGGCCCGCTGGCTGGCGGCCCGCCCGGGCTGGACCCCCCACACGGTGGGCCCGGACCGCCCACAATGGGAGAAGCTCACCGCCTCCGCCACCCACACCCCTCAGCCGCCGCCGAGGACCTCGGCCAGGTCGTAGCCGACGACCTCCTCCAGCTGCGCGTACGTACAGCCCTCCGGGATGCGGTCGGGGCGCCAGCGGACGAACTGGGCGGTGTGCCGGAAGCGGTCGCCCTCCATGTGGTCGTACTTGACCTCGCAGACGCGTTCGGGGCGCAGCGGGACCCAGGACAGGTCCTTCTTGCCCGTCCAGCGGCTCTGCGCGCCCGGCAGCCGGGCGCTCTCGTGCGCGGACTCGTCGGTCCAGGACGCCCACGGGTGCCCCTGGGCGTCGGGCATCCGCAGGGGTGCGAGCTCCTCGACGAGCTCGGCGCGGCGCTTCATGGGGAAGGCCGCGCAGACGCCGACGTGCTGGAGCGCGCCGTGGCCGTCGTACAGGCCGAGGAGCAGCGATCCGATGATCGGACCGCTCTTGTGGAAACGGAAACCGGCGAGGACGACGTCGGCCGTACGCTCGTGCTTGATCTTGAACATCAGGCGGGCGTCGGGCCGGTAGGGGAGGTCGAGGGGTTTCGCGACGACCCCGTCCAGCCCGGCGCCTTCGAACCGCTCGAACCACTCCCGCGCGAGCGCGGGATCGGTGGTCGCGGGCGCGAGGTGCACGGGGGGCCGGGCGGTGGAGAGGATGCGGACCAGGGCGCTGCGGCGGTCGGCGAGCGGGGTGTCGAGGAGGGCCTCGTCGCCCAGGGCGAGCAGATCGAAGGCGACGAAGCTGGCCGGGGTGGTCCCGGCCAGCAGTTTCACGCGGGAGGCGGCCGGGTGGATCCGCTCGGTCAGCCGGTCGAAGTCGAGCCGCCCGCCGTGGACGATCACGATCTCCCCGTCGACCACGCAGCGGGCCGGCAGGTTCTCCTTCAGGGCCGCCACCAGCTCGGGGAAGTACCGGGTGAGGCTCTTGCCCGTGCGGCTGCCCAGCTCCAGCTCGTCCCCGTCGCGGTGCACGATCGCCCGGAAGCCGTCCCACTTGGCCTCGTACTGCATGCCGGGCGGGATCCGCGCCACGGACTTGGCGAGCATCGGCTTCACGGGCGGCATCACCGGCAGGTCCATACGAGGCATTCTCCGGTGGTGCGCCCGGGCCCGCTCGGTGTGCGCGTCCGGCCGAGCCCGCCTACCGTGGCGGCCATGGGCGGTAGCGCGGGTGGTGCGATCGAGCTCGACGCGGGCGGCCGGGCGGTGCGCCTGTCCAGTCCGGACAAGGTGTACTTCCCGGAGCGCGGGTTCACGAAGCGGGACGTCGCCGAGTACTACCTGGCCGTCGCCGACGGGATCACCCGCGCCCTGCGCGACCGTCCCACCACCCTGGAGCGCTACCCGGACGGGGTGGAGGGCGAGTCCTTCTTCCAGAAGCGGGCCCCCAAGAACCTGCCCGACTGGATCCCGACCGCCCACATCGCCTTCCCCAGCGGCCGCACGGCGGACGAGATCTGCCCCACCGAGCCCGCCGCCGTCCTGTGGGCCGCCAACCTGGGCTGCCTCACCTTCCACCCCTGGCCGGTGCGGCGCGGGGACACCGACCGGCCGGACGAGCTGCGCATCGACCTGGACCCGCAGCCGGGCACCGACTACCACCACGCGGTGGCCGCGGCGCACGAACTGCGCGCCCTCCTGGACGAGGTGGGGATGCGCGGCTGGCCCAAGACCTCCGGCGGACGCGGGCTGCACGTCTTCGTGCCGATCGAGCCGCGCTGGACCTTCACCGAGGTCCGCCGGTGCGCGATCGCCCTGGGCCGGGAACTGGAGCGGCGCATGCCGGGCCGGGTCACCACCGCCTGGTGGAAGGAGGAGCGCGGCGAGCGGATCTTCGTCGACTACAACCAGACCGCCCGCGACCGCACGATCGCCTCGGCCTACTCCGTCCGCCCCCGCCCGTACGCCCCCGTCTCCGCGCCCCTGCGCTGGGAGGAGGTGGATGACGCGGAGCCGCGCGACTTCGACATCGCGACGATGCCGGCCCGCTTCGCCGAACTCGGCGACCTGCACGCCGACATGGACGAGCACGCGTTCAGCCTGGAACCCGTGCTGGAGCTCGCGGCCCGCGACGAACGCGATCACGGCCTGGGCGACATGCCGTACCCCCCGGACTACCCGAAGATGCCGGGCGAACCCAAACGCGTCCAGCCGAGCCGCGCGAAACACGACCCCCCGGACGAACCCCACGCGACCTGAACGTCCGGCCGCAGGACGCGCCGCGCGCGCGGGGGTCGCGGTTCAGGGTGCCAGGTGGCGGTAGAGGAGCTCGTGGCCCTCGGGGGTGGGGTGGATGCCGTCCGTGAGGAGGTCGGGGCGGTTGTGGAGGGGGGACCACGGGTCGATGTGGTCGACGTGGTGTTCCGCGCACCAGGCGCGCAGGGTCTCGCGCAGGGCCAGGGCGCGTGACTCGGTGAAGCGCAGGCCCTCGTAGTCGGCCGTGCGGGACTCGTCCAGCCAGACGGGGCCGAGGACGACCAGGCGGGCCCCGTGCTCCCGGGCCGTGGCCGCGAGGGCGGCGAGGGAGTCCGCCAGGTGAGCCGAGTCGGAGGGGTCCGCCCCGTCCGCCTCCGGGGCCCCAGCCGGCAGCGCCGAGTCGTTGATGCCGGCGGCGACCAGGAGGGTGTCCGGGCGGCGCGCGGCGAGCAGGGCGGGCGTCTGCTCGGCGACGGCGGTCAGGGTGCTGCCCGGGACCGCCAGGTTGAAGACCCGGTGGTCCACCTCGTTCGCGGCGATGTGGCGCGCCGCGAGCCGGGCCGCCCAGCCGCCCCGCGGATCGCAGCGCCCGTAGGCGATGCTGTCGCCCACGATCACGATCCGCGCCGCCGAGCGCAGCGGATCGGCGTCCAGGTAGGCCCAGGCGCTCTCCCCGGAGGACAGCGGCACGCGCCGGCGGACGTAGTCGTCCACCTCGTAGGCGTCGGCGGCGGCCAGCTCCGCGTCGGTGAGCCGCAGGACGGCGCCCTCGACCGAGGAACCGAGGCGGCACTCCAGGGTCAGGTGGACGTCGAGGCCGCTGGCGGCGATCACGTCCGGGTCGGTGATCTTCAGCGGACGGGTCGCGTAGCCGACCAGCGAGGCCGGTGAACTGGGCACGGACCGGCCGAAGAGGGAGATCTGGACGCGCTCGTCCCGCAGCGTGCCGAAGGAGAACAGGGCGTGGGGTCGTGACTCGGTCACCGTGAGGACCGGGGCCTTTCTTCAGCGGATGATCATCAGCTCACCCTAACGGCCCGCGGACGGTGTTGATCAGGCGTTGATCGGACGTCCATCGCCCCCGTCCAGGATCGCCGCATGTCGATGAACACCACCACCGCCCCCGCCTGGTACGACCTCGCCCTGTGCGCCCAGACGGGCCCGAGCTTCTTCTTCCCGGACCCGGGCTCCTCGCTCCGGGACGCGAAGCGGCTGTGCGGGGCGTGCGAGGGCCGGGCCGCGTGCCTGGAGTACGCCCTGGCCAACGACGAGCGCTTCGGCGTCTGGGGCGGCCTCTCGGAGACGGAGCGGCTGGCCCTGCGCCCGCGCGGCTGAGCCCCGCGCGGGCGCGCCCCGGCGCGGCGCCGCGCGGGGCCGGAAGGGCCTCAGGCCTTGCGGGCCGCCAGGCGCGCGGCGCGCGCGGCCAGGCGCTCGTCGAACTTGCGGGCCTCCGCGTCCAGGCCGTTCATGAAGAGCCCGAGCTCCTCCTGGGCCTGCCGGCCCTCGGGGCCCAGCCCGTCGATGTCCATGATCTTGAGGAAGCGGATCACCGGGCTCAGCACGTCGTCGTGGTGGATCCGCAGGTTGTAGATCCCGCCGATCGCCATCTGCGCGGCCATCCGCTCGAAGCCGGGCATGCCGTGTCCGGGCATCCGGAAGTTGACGACCACGTCGCGCACGGCCTGCATCGTCAGGTCGGGGGCGATCTCGAAGGCCGCGCCCAGCAGGTTCCGGTAGAAGATCATGTGCAGGTTCTCGTCCTGCGCGATGCGGGCCAGCATCCGGTCGCAGACCGGGTCACCGGACTGGTGGCCGGTGTTGCGGTGCGAGATGCGGGTCGCCAGCTCCTGGAAGGCCACGTACGCCACCGAGTGCAGCATCGAGTGGCTGTTGTCGGACTCGAACCCCTCCGACATGTGCTGCATCCGGAACGCTTCCAGCTTGTCCGGGTCCACGGCGCGCGAGGCCAGCAGGTAGTCGCGCATCACGATGCCGTGGCGGCCCTCCTCGGCCGTCCAGCGGTGCACCCAGGTGCCCCAGGCACCGTTGCGGCCGAAGAGCGTCGCGATCTCGTGGTGGTAGCTGGGGAGGTTGTCCTCGGTCAGCAGGTTCACGACCAGCGCGATCTTGCCGATGTCGGTGACCTTCGACTGCTGCGGGTCCCAGGCCTCGCCGTCCTCGAAGAAGCCCGGGAAGTTCCGGCCGTCGCTCCACGGCACGTACTCGTGGGGCATCCAGTCCTTGGTGACCTTCAGATGGCGGTTGAGCTCCTTCTCGACCACCTCTTCCAGCGCGTACAGCAGCTTGGCGTCGGTCCACGCCTCCGAGCTGCCGAGGTGGGGAGAGGTGATCGTCACGGGTGCTCCTGGGGACAAAGCGAATTACCTACGGTTCCGTAGCCTACGGTCTCGTAGGTTAAGCGCGACATCAGGGCCCGCCAACCCTCAGCCATGGGTCTGTCCGGCTACATCCGGTTATCTATGCAGTTGGAAGGGGTCTCAGGGCCCTCCACAGGGGTGAGAATCACGCCGGAAGGTGGCCGGCCCCTCCGGCCTTGACGGCGGGAGGGGCCGGAACGCGGACCGCGAGGGCGGGCGTCAGTCCTGCCAGAACGAGGCGCGGACCTCTTCGGCCGTGGTCGCCCGCAGCCCCAGCTCGGCGTCGAGCAGCAGCCACCGGGTGATCCCGACCGACTCCAGGAACGGCACGTCGTGGCTGGCCACGATCAGCGCGCCCTCGTACGACTCCAGGGCCTCGCCCAGCTGGCGCACGCTCGCCAGGTCCAGGCTGTTCGTCGGCTCGTCCAGCATCAGCAGCTGCGGAGCAGGCTCCGCCAGCAGCAGCGCCGCCAGCGCCGCCCGGAACCGCTCGCCGCCCGAGAGGGTGCCGGCCGTCCGGTCCGCCCGGCCGCCCCGGAACAGGAAGTGCGCGAGCCGCGCCCGGATCAGGTTGTTGGAGGCGTGCGGGGCGAACCGCGCCACGTTCTCCACCACCGAGCGCTCGTCGTCCAGCACGTCCAGCCGCTGCGGCAGGAAACGCGCCGGGACGTGCGTCACCGCCTCCCCCGACTCGGGCGGCAGCAGCCCGGCGAGCGTGCGCAGCAGCGTCGTCTTGCCCGAGCCGTTCGCGCCGACCAGCGCGATCCGCTCGGGGCCGCGCACCTCCCACTCGCCCTCCACGCCCGGCCCGTGGGCCAGGCGCAGATCGCCGAGGGTCAGCACCCTGCGGCCGGGCGGGACCTGGGTGGCGGGCAGCTCGATGCGGATCGCGTCGTCGTCGCGCACCGCCTCGACCGCCTGGTCCAGCCGTTCGCGGGCGTCCGCCAGCTTCTCGGTGTGCATCGTGCGGTGCTTGCCGGCCGACTCCTGGGCGGCGCGCTTGCGGGCGCCCATGACGATCTTCGGCTCGCGCTTGTTCTCGGACATCTTCTGGCCGTACCGCTTGCGCCGGGCCAATTTGACCTGCGCGTCGGCCAGTTCGCGCTTCTGGCGCTGTACGTCGGCCTCGGCGACCCGGACCATCCGCTCGGCCGACTCCTGCTCGGCGGCGAGCATCCGCTCGTAGTCGCTGAAGTTCCCGCCGTACCAGCGGACTTCGCCGTCGCGCAGGTCGGCGATCTGGTCGACCCGCTCCAGCAGTTCCCGGTCGTGGCTGACCAGGACCATCACCCCGGACCAGGACTCGACGGCCGCGTAGAGGCGGCGCCGGGCCCGCAGGTCCAGGTTGTTGGTGGGCTCGTCCAGCAGCAGGACGTCCGGGCGGGCCAGCAGCAGGGCCGCGAGCCGCAGCAGGACGCACTCGCCGCCCGACAGTTCGCCGACGGTGCGGTCCAGGCCGATCCGGGCGAGCCCGAGCTGGTCGAGGACGGCCAGGGCCCGCTCCTCCACGTCCCAGTCGTCGCCGACGGCGGCGAAGTTGGCCTCGGTGGCCTCACCCGCCTCGATGGCGTGCAGGGCGGTGCGGGCGGTGCGGATGCCGAGTGCCTCGTCGACGCGGAGCGCGGTGTCGAGGGTGGCGTCCTGCGGGAGGTAGCCGATGGTGCCGGCCACGGAGACCTGGCCCCCGGAGGGGGTCAGGGCGCCCGCGACGAGCTTCAACAGGGTGGACTTCCCGCAGCCGTTGAGCCCGATCAGGCCGGTGCGGCCGGGGCCCACGGTCCACTGGAACCCGTCGAGGATGGGGGTTCCGTCGGGCCAGTCGAAGGAGAGGGCGGAGCAGGTGACGAAGGTAGGGGCATGACTCATGGAGGCCTCCAGGTTGCGTGAATGGTGCGTGCAACGCGGGGAGACAGCCGACTGTCACAAGGATGTGGTCGTGGTGGTCGGTGTCTCGGACCTCAGAAGAGCAACGTCCTACTCCGTTCGACGGCGATGGGGCGAGAACGAAGCTACGGGCGGCCGTGGCCGCCCGCAACCGAATAAAAATCAGCAGGAGCCGCGCATCAGCTCGTCCAGGCTGTGGTCCACGTCCAGGTAGCGGTGCTCCAGCCCCGGCGGGACGAGCTCACGGGAACGCTCCAGGAATCTCTGGATCTCGCCCGTGCTCATCAGCACGATCGCCACCCCCTCCGGAGCGTGGAACTCGACCGTCGTGCGGTCCCCGTCGTACGGGCGCACGCGGACGTCGCCGCAGCCGGCCGGGTGCTGGATCCCGGACATCAGCAGCTCGCGCGCGAAGGTCCACGAGACCTCGACGCCCTCCAGCGTGGCCAGGGCGGGGAAGGCCATGCGGACGGCGAAGGGATCCGAGCGGTCGTAGCAGAGGGTGACGGGGACGGTCTCGACCTTCGGGGCGGTGGCGACCAGTCGTGCCTGTACGGCCTGCTCGATGACAGTGATCAAGGCTCGCTCCCTTGCAGCGGATCTGCTGCCGGGCTGTGGGGTGGAACCCGGCAACCGGATAGACGCCGGAATCGGCAAATCCGTGCAGGGCGGATGACGTGAGCTGCGTCACCGATTGGCCGGAATCCGCCCGTGCGATCGCACAGAGTGACCGTACGGGAGGCCCGGTGAAGGGGGCGTCACCCCTTTCCGCAGGCTCCGGAGTGATCGCAATAAGGCTGGTTACCGCTCACTCCACAGGCGCAAAGGACCACCCTGGTCTCCCGGTGCGCGACTCCGTCCGGAGTGGTCACGCTCAGTTCCCCCCGCAGGAACAGCTGGCCGAGAGACGACCGTTCCACGCCGGTCGGCCGGTCCCCCTCCTCCTGCGGACCGCCCGCCAGCCGGTACTGCAGCGCCCCGGACGGGCAGCGCCGGACCACCTCCGCCACCCGCTCGGGCGCGGCCCCGTCCGGTTGGATCCAGGGGCGCTTCCCGCTGTCGAACACCTCGGGCAGACCGCTCACGCACCGGGCGGCGTGCAGGCACCGCCCGGTGTCGTAGGTGACGGTGATCCCCTCGCCCGCGTACGCCTTGGGCTCGTTCGCTTCCTTGGAGGCCATGGGCCCACGGTAGGAACACGCGGCCGGGAACGCACCCCGGACGGCGAAAAAAGGGTCCGCCGGCCTCCCGCGCCATGAGACTTCCGGGAGTCGGCATGCGCGCGGCGGCCCCGTCGGCCCCGGCTACGACGGAAGGGACTCGCGGACCGGGGCCAGGTCCGAGGAGGTCTTCGACGCGATGAACTCCGTGATCCGGTACGCGCACACCCCCGCCACCGCGAACGGATCCTCGGCCGCGATCCTCTCGGCCTCGGCCCGCGAGACCCCGCGGGCCAGGATGACCCCGCCCTCGCGCGGGACCTTGCGCCCCGAGGCGAGGAAGACCCCGGACGCGTAGTACCCGTCGAGCCAGGCGAGGTGCGCGTCCATCTCCTCCTCGACGTCCTCGATGGGCGCGGTGTACGTGAGCTCCATGATGAACATGATCGCCACGCTACCCTCGCACTCCATGACACGTGTGAAGACCCCCGCCGACGAAGCCGAGGCCCGGGCGATACAGGACGAACTCCGCAGGCGGGTCGTGCTCGACGAGCCCGGCCCCCCGCCCGGCGGCGGACTGGTCGCCGGGGTCGACGTGGCCTACGACGACGAGCGCGACCTCGTCGCGGCCGCCGCCGTCGTCCTCGACGCCGCCACCCTCGACGTCGTCGCCGAGTCCACCGCCGTCGGCCGGGTGAGCTTCCCCTACGTGCCCGGCCTGCTCGCCTTCCGCGAGCTGCCGACCGTCCTCGCCGCCCTGGAGGCGCTCCCCGTCACCCCCGGCCTCGTCGTCTGCGACGGCTACGGCCTCGCCCACCCGCGCGGCTTCGGCCTCGCCTGTCACCTCGGGGTGGTCACCGGGCTGCCGAGCATCGGCGTCGCCAAGAACCCCTTCACCTTCACCCACGAGGAACCGGGCGCCCCGCGCGGCGCGGCCTCCCCGCTGCTCGCGGCCGACGGGGCCGTCGTCGGCCGGGCGCTGCGCACCCGGGACGGGGTCAAGCCGGTGTACGTCTCCGTCGGCCACCGGGTCTCCCTCGACAACGCCTGCGCCCACACCCTCGCGCTGAGCCCCCGCTTCCGGATCCCCGAGACCACCCGGCACGCCGACTCCCTGTGCCGGCGCGCCCTGCGCGAGGCCGTGGGCGAGGCCGTGGCCGAGGAGCCCCGGGGGTCCTGATCCACCGCTCACATGGGCATGGCCGGCGGCGCGTACAGCCCCGGGGCCAGGCCCGGGTGCCACGGCACGAAGCAGGCGTAGCCGATCAGGGCGACGCCCAGGACGAGGCTGAACGCCTCGCCGTGGCGCCAGGTCTTCTCCAGGAACACGGCCACGGCCAGCGCGGCCATCCAGGCGAGGTTCATCACGCCGACCACGATCAGGACGGCCATCAGGCCCCAGCAGCAGCCGACGCAGTAACCGCCGTGGTAGAGGCCGACGCGCAGGTCGCGCAGCCGCCCGGAGTAGCCGCCGAAGTGCATGAGGAAACCGACCGGGGAGCGGCAGTGCCGCAGACAGCGGTCCTTGAGCGGGGTCGCCTGGTACGCGCCGGCGCCCGCCAGCAGGAGGGCGCCCGCCCAGGGCGCGGCGCCCGGCGCCCGGGCGGCGAGCTCGCCGCCCGCCCAGGCCGCGCCGAACGCGGCCAGCCCGAAGGCCTCCCACGCGCAGAGGTAGCCGACGACCAGGCCGGTGCTGCGGGCCGCGCGCGTCCAGCCCGTCGCGCCGGCGCGCAGCGTCCGCAGGTACAGCGAGACGACGGGCGCGACGGAGGGGAGCATCATCGCGGCCATCATCAGCCCCCACAGGGCCAGGAAGCCCCACAGACCGCGCCCCATCGTGCCCGGCCCCGGCGCCATGCCGGCGGAGCTGCGGACCGTCAGGACCCAGGCCAGCACGGCCGCGGCCAGCATCGCGGCCCAGCTCGCCGGGACGACGGCCCGGCGGGCGAGCGGTGACGACATTCAGGCCGCCCAGGAGAACGGTGCCGAGAAGGCGTTCTTCCCTTCGTTCGCGAAGTCGAGGCCGAAGACGTTCACCCGCGACCTCGTCGCGGTTCCCGCCGCGAGGGTGTCCGCGGGGAATCCGACCCCGCTGACCTTCACGCCCCTGCCGGTCGCGTCGAGCGGGGAGACGAAGTCCTCGACCTCGATGTCGACCATGTCGCCGATCCGCACGTGGTGGCCGCGGCCGTCGTCGGCGTAGTCGATCCGGGCGACCTCCAGCCCGAGCGTCTCGCCGACCAGCGGTCCGAGGGCGCCCATCGGGCCGCCCAGCTGACCGGAGAAGACCGCCCCGAGCGCCTCGGCCTGCTCGGGCGAGGCGGCCGCGTCCATGACCACGCCCACCCGCCAGCCGCCCTCGCTCATGAGCGCCGGGGCGTCCGCCGCGACGGCCACCGTCAGGCCGCTCACGTCCACGTCGTCGACCTGGCCGGAATCGACGTGGAAGGCCAGGAGCACATGGCAGCGGTCGTGGTCCGCCGGGGCCGTGAGGCCGGAGGTGGAGCAGGGGCACACCATGTCGCAGTTGCAGTTCTCGAAATACGTCCCCTCGATACGCCATGCCATCGGAAGCTCCCTTCCTGAGGCTGAGGGCACACGCCCGCTCTCCATTCTCCGCCTCCGGCGATCACCCGGCAACGCGCGGAGCGACCGGCTCCGGCGCCTGGAGCTCCGCCCCTGGACCCCAGCCCCCTGGAGCTCCGCCCCCTAGAGCTCCGCCGCCACCCGGAAGCGCAGGCCCGCCTTCCGGAGGCGGGCCAGCAGGGCGTCGCCCATGGCCACCGCCGTGGTGAGCTGGCCGGAGGTCTCGGGGAGGGCGTCGTACGCCAGGCACAGCGCGGACTCCGCCAGCATCTTCGCGGTCTCCCCGTAGCCCGGGTCGCCGCCCGACACCTCGGTGAACACCCGCCGCCCGCCGCCCTCCCCGACGAAGCGGACGGTGAACCAGCTGCGGGCGCGCTGCTCCGCGTCCGGGCCGGCGCCCGGCTCCCAACGGCCCATCAGCCACCGCCGGGCCGCCGGGACCTGGGCCAGCGCGGCGGCCGCCCCCAGGGCCGCCGTGCCGCCCAGGGCGACCGGCAGGTGCCGTACCGAGGCGTAGTGCCGGTAGCGGAAGTCCGGCCCGTACCGCTCCAGCGCGGCCGCCGACCGGGTCACCACCCGGGGGTCCAGGGTGGGCAGCGGCAGCGCCCAGGTCCCGGTCTCCCGGCTGAACCGGGGCGCCCCCAGCGGCCCCCGCACCCGGCGTCCCGGCAGCCGGGGCTGGTGCAGCCGGCGCTCCCGCGCGGCGGCCAGGGTCTGCGGGCCGCGGCCCAGGGCGGTGAGGGCGGAGGCGAGGGTGCCGCCGGAGACGAGCGCCGAGGACCGGACGAACCCGTCCACCCGCAGCGGCTCCCCGGCCGGCAGCAGGCCCACGGTGAAGTAGGCCCCCAGGTCGGCGGGGACGGAGTCGAACCCGCAGGCGTGCACCAGCCGGGCCCCCGTCTCGCGGGCCCGCGCGTCGTGCGCGACGTACATCCGGTCGACGAACTCCGGCTCGCCGGTGAGGTCCACGTAGTCGGTGCCCGCCGCGGCGCAGGCCGCGACCAGTTCCGCCCCGTACCAGACGTACGGTCCGACGGTGGTGGTCAGGACCCGGGTCCGGGCGGCCAGTTCGCGCACGGCCGGCCCGTCGGCGGCGTCGGCGCGCAGCAGCGGCAGGTCCGCGCAGGCCGGGTCCAGGGCGGCCAGCCGCCCGCGCAGCCGCTCCAGCTTCCCGAGGTCGCGCCCGGCCAGGGCCCAGCGGCAGCCGGCCGGGGCGTTGCGGGCCAGGTACTCGGCGGTCAGCGCCCCGACGAACCCGGTCGCGCCGAAGAGCACGAGGTCGAAGTCCCGTTCCGGGCCGCTGCGGTGGACGTGCTCGTACATGAAACGTTCCTCCCGGCTGGTGTCGGTGGCTGAGGCTAGCGTGGAAGCCGGCTGTCCGTGCGAGCAGGTGTGACCTGCGGTAAGTGGAGGGTTCGATGAAGGCTGCGGTGCGCAGGTGGGAAGCGGTGCGCGCGTTCGCGCTGGGGCTGCCCGAAGCGGTCGAGGAGCATCCCTGGGGTCCCGAGGACGGGGTGGTGAAGGTCAACGGGAAGATCTTCGTGTTCCTGGGGAACGCGGACGGCCCCGAACCGCCGGGCCTCTCGGTGAAACTCAAGGACGAGGTCCTCCACGGGCACGCGCTGGCCGCTCCCGGCGCGACGCCCACCGGATACGGCCTGGGCCGGGCGGGCTGGGTGTCGGTGCCGCTGGGGGAGAAGGGGGCGCCGTCGGCGGAGGTGCTGTGCGAGTGGGTGGAGGAGAGCTACCGGACGGTCGCGCTCAAACGGCACGTCAAGGAGCTCGACGCGAGACGCCCGTCGTGACCCCGTCGTGAACCCGTCGTGCAGGAGGCCGCCGCGCGGGGGAGACCGAGTGGGAGATTGAGCCAATCGGCTAAGCGCTTGCTCTTGTGCTGAGTGGGACGCGTTCCTAGCATCGCTGGTGTTACATCAGTTGTGTCACACACGCACCAGGGACGCTGGGGGCCCGATGACAGTGGCGAAGACAGGGACCGGCCCGCTCGCCGGGGTGCGCGTCGTGGAACTGGCGGGCATCGGACCCGGCCCGTTCGCCGCCATGCTCCTCGCCGACCTCGGCGCCGACGTCGTCCGCGTCGACCGGCCGGGCGGCGGCGGGCTCGCCATCGACCCCGCCTACGACGTCACCAACCGCAACAAGCGCTCCGTCCTGGTCGACCTGAAGTCCGACGAGGGCCCCGCCCGGGTGCTGGACCTGGTCGAGCGGGCCGACGTGCTCATCGAGGGCTTCCGCCCCGGCGTGGCCGAGCGCCTCGGCGTCGGCCCCGACGCCTGCCTCGCCCGCAACCCGAAGCTGGTCTACGGCCGGATGACCGGCTGGGGCCAGGAGGGCCCGCTCGCCCACACCGCCGGGCACGACATCGCGTACATCGCCGTCACCGGCGCCCTCGGCATGATCGGCGCCCCGGACGGACCCCCGGCGGTCCCCGCGAACCTGGTCGGGGACTACGCGGGCGGCTCCCTCTACCTGGTCATCGGCGTGCTCGCCGCCCTCCGGCACGCGAGCACCCCCGGCGGCGCCGGCCAGGTCGTCGACGCCGCGATCGTCGACGGCACCGCCCACCTCACCGCCATGATCCACGGCATGATCGCGGCCGGCGGCTGGCAGGACCGGCGCGGCGCCAACCTCCTCGACGGCGGCTGCCCCTTCTACGGCACCTACGAGACCTCCGACGGGCGCCACATGGCCGTCGGCGCGCTGGAGCAGCAGTTCTACGACACCTTCGTCCGCCTCCTCGGCATCGCCGACGAGGCCCCCGCCCGCAAGGACCTGGCCCGCTGGGGCGAACTGCGCGAGGCCGTCGCCGCCCGCTTCAGGACCCGTACGCGGGCAGAGTGGACGGAGGTCTTCGAGGGCACCGACGCCTGCGTGGCCCCCGTGCTCTCCCTGGGCGAGGCCCCGCACCACCCGCACCTCGCCGCCCGCTCCACCTTCAGCGACTTCGGCGGGATCACCCAGCCCGCCCCCGCACCCCGCTTCTCCGCCACCCCGACCGCCATCGCGAGCGGCCCGGCGCGGCCGGGGGCGGACACCGAATCCGTGGCCCGCGACTGGGACGTGCCGGGCCTGAGCGCGAAGGGCGCCTGATGGAACTGTCCATGCTGCTCGACTACGCGGGCGACCCGCGCCGGGCCGCCGACGAGGCGGCCGCGCTGGAATCGGCGGGCCTCGACGCCGTCTGGGTCGCCGAGGCCTGGGGCTACGACTCCCCGACGATCATGGGCTACCTGGCGGCGCGGACCGAACGGATGAAGATCGGCTCGGCCATCGTCAACGTCTACTCCCGCACCCCCGCCCTCATCGCCCAGACCGCCGCCGGACTGGACGCGATGTCCGGCGGCCGGGCCCTGCTCGGCCTCGGCGCCTCCGGCCCGCAGGTGATCGAGGGCTGGCACGGCAAGCCGTACGACAGGCCGCTGGGCCGCACCCGCGAGACCGTCGAGCTGTGCCGGCGGATCTGGCGCCGCGAGACCATCGACCACCACGGCATCACCGACATGCCGCTGCCGCCCGAGCGCGGCGGCCGCCACGGCAAACCGCTGAAGATCCTCACCCGCCCGGTCCGCGACCGGATCCCCGTCTACATCGCCTCCCTCGGCCCGGCCAACGTGGCCCTGACCGCCGAGATCGCCGACGGCTGGCTGCCCACCCTCTTCATCCCCGAGAAGGCCGGCGCCGTCTGGGGGAGCGCCCTCGCCGCGGGCGCCGCGAAGCGGCCCGCGGAACTCGGCCCGCTCCAGACCGTCGCCGGCGGCCTGCTGGCCATCGGCGAGGACGCGGCGAAGGCCCGCGACCTGGCCCGCCCGCAGATCGCCCTGTACGTCGGCGGCATGGGCGCGCCCGGCCGCAACTTCTACAACGACCTCGCCGTGGCCTACGGGTACGAGGAGGAGGCCCGGCGGATCCAGGAGCTCTACCTCTCCGGCCGCAAGCGCGACGCGGCCGCCGCCGTCCCCGACGAGTTCTGCGAACTCATGACCCTCTGCGGGCCGGAGGGCTACGTGCGCGAGCGCGTCGAGGCCTTCCGGGAGGCCGGCGTCACCATGCTCAACGTCACGCCCGTCGGCCCCGAGCCGGCCCGGCTGATCGAAACCGTCAAGAGCTGGCTCTAGGGGGCCCCGATGCAACGCCGCATCTACGACGCCGACCACGAGGCGTTCCGCGAGACCGTCCGCACCTTCCTCACCAAGGAGGTGTTGCCGCACTACGAGCAGTGGGAGAAGGACGGCATCGTCAGCCGCGACGCCTGGCGCGCCGCGGGCCGGCAGGGACTGCTCGGCCTCGCCGTCCCCGAGGAGTACGGGGGCGGCGGCAACCCCGACTTCCGCTACGCGGCCGTACTCGCCGAGGAGTTCACCCGCGCCGGAGCCCCCGGCCTGGCGATCGGCCTGCACAACGACATCATCGGCCCCTACCTCACCTCCCTGGGCACCGAGGAGCAGAAGCGCCGCTGGCTGCCCGGGTTCTGCTCGGGCGAGACGATCACCGCGATCGCGATGACCGAACCGGGCGCCGGCTCCGACCTCCAGGGCATCCGCACCAGCGCCGAGGACCGCGGCGACCACTGGCTGCTCAACGGCTCCAAGACCTTCATCTCCAACGGCATCCTCGCCGACCTGGTCATCGTCGTCGCCAAGACCACCCCCGAGGGCGGCGCCCACGGACTGTCGCTCCTCGTCGTCGAACGCGGCGCGGAGGGCTTCGAACGCGGCCGCAACCTCGACAAGATCGGCCAGAAGTCCCAGGACACCGCCGAACTCTTCTTCAACGACGTGCGCGTCCCCAAGGAGAACCTGCTCGGCGAGCTCAACGGGGCCTTCGTCCACCTGATGACCAACCTCGCGCAGGAGCGGATGGGCATCGCGATGGCCGCCATCGCCGCCGCCGAACACCTGCTGGAGATCACCACCACGTACGTCAAGGAACGCGAGGCCTTCGGCCGCCCGCTCGCCAGGCTCCAGCACATCCGCTTCGAGATCGCCGAGATGGCCACCGAATGCGCGGTCACCCGGACCTTCCTCGACCGCTGCATCACCGACCACGCCAACGGCGAACTGGACCACGTCCACGCCTCCATGGCCAAGTGGTGGGCCACCGAACTCCAAAAGCGCGTCGCCGACCGCTGCCTCCAACTCCACGGCGGATACGGATACATGACCGAGTACCGCGTGGCGCGGGCCTTCACGGACGGCCGCATCCAGACCATCTACGGAGGAACGACCGAGATCATGAAGGAGATCATCGGCCGCTCCCTCCTCGGCTGACGCCCGATCCCCCGACTTCCGCCGGACCTCCCCCGAAAGGCACGACCTGTGAGCACCGAAGCGTACGTGTACGACGCGATCCGCACCCCGCGCGGACGCGGCAAGGCCAACGGTGCCCTGCACGGCACCAAGCCGATCGACCTGGTCGTCGGCCTCATCCAGGCCCTGCGCGAACGCAACGCCGGCCTCGACCCCGCCACCATCGACGACATCGTCCTCGGCGTCGTCGGCCCCGTCGGCGACCAGGGCTCCGACATCGCCCGCATCGCCGCCATCGCCGCCGGACTCCCCGACACCGTCGCCGGCGTACAGGAGAACCGCTTCTGTGCCTCCGGCCTCGAAGCCGTCAACCTCGCCGCCGCCAAGGTCCGTTCCGGCTGGGAGGACCTCGTCCTCGCCGGCGGCGTCGAGTCCATGTCCCGCGTCCCCATGGCCTCCGACGGCGGCGCCTGGTTCGCCGACCCCATGACCAACTGGGACACCGGCTTCGTCCCCCAGGGCATCGGCGCCGACCTCATCGCCACCATCGAGGGGTTCAGCCGGCGCGACGTCGACGAGTACGCCGCCCTCTCCCAGGAGCGGGCCGCCACCGCCATCAAGGAGGGCCGCTTCGCCGGCTCCGTCGTCCCCGTCACCGACCGCAACGGCCTGGTCGTCCTGGACCACGAGGAGTTCGTCCGCCCCGGCACCACCGCCGACACCCTCGCGAAGCTGAAGCCCTCCTTCGCCGACATCGGCGACCTCGGCGGCTTCGACGCCGTCGCCCTGCAGAAGTACCACTGGATCGAGAAGATCGACCACGTCCACCACGCCGGCAACTCCTCCGGCATCGTCGACGGCGCCTCGCTCGTCGCCATCGGCACCCGCGAGGCCGGCGAGCGCAACGGGCTGCGCCCGCGCGCCCGCATCGTCTCCGCCGCCGTCTCCGGCTCCGAGCCCACCATCATGCTCACCGGCCCCGCCCCCGCCACCCGCAAGGCCCTCGCCAAGGCCGGCCTGACCATCGACGACATCGACCTCATCGAGATGAACGAGGCCTTCGCCGGCGTCGTCCTGCGCTTCGTCAAGGACATGGGCGTCTCCCTCGACAAGGTCAACGTCAACGGCGGCTCGATCGCCCTCGGCCACCCGCTCGGCGCCACCGGCGCCATGCTCCTGGGCACCGTCGTCGACGAACTGGAGCGCCAGGACAAGCGCTACGGCCTCGTGACCCTCTGCGTCGGCGGCGGCATGGGCGTCGCCACCATCGTCGAACGCGTCTGATCGTCCTGATCCCAGATCCCAGATCCCAGATCTCAGATCTCAGATCTCCGATCCCTGATCCCACCTCTGACACGGAAGTAGCGAACATGAGCGAGTCCACCACGATCCGCTGGGAACAGGACGAGACCGGCGTCGTCACCCTGGTCCTCGACGACCCGAACCAGTCCGCCAACACGATGAACCAGGCCTTCAAGGACTCCATCGCGGCCATCGCCGACCGCGCCGAGGCCGAGAAGGACTCCATCCGCGGCATCATCTACACCTCCGCCAAGAAGACCTTCTTCGCGGGCGGCGACCTCAAGGACATGATCGGGCTGCGCCCCGAGCACGCCGGGCTCGCCTTCGACACGGGCACCGAGATCAAGCGCTCGCTGCGCCGCATCGAGACCCTCGGCAAGCCCGTCGTCGCCGCCATCAACGGCGCCGCCCTCGGCGGGGGTTACGAGATCTGCCTCGCCTCCCACCACCGCGTCGCCCTCGACGCCCCCGGCTCCAAGATCGGCCTGCCCGAGGTCACCCTCGGCCTGCTCCCGGCCGGCGGCGGCGTCACCCGCACCGTCCGCCTCATGGGCATCGCCGACGCCCTCCTGAAGGTCCTCCTCCAGGGCACCCAGTACAACCCCCAGCGCGCCCTCGCGGCCGGCCTCGTCCACGAACTGGCCGCCACCCCCGAGGAGATGCTCGCCAAGGCCCGCGCCTTCATCGACGCCAACCCCGAGTCCAGGCAGCCCTGGGACGTCCCCGGCTACCGCATCCCGGGCGGCACGCCGTCCAGCCCGCGCTTCGCCGCCAACCTCCCGGCCTTCCCCGCCAACCTCAAGAAGCAGCTGAACGGCGCCCCCTACCCGGCGCCGCGCAACATCCTCGCCTGCGCCGTCGAGGGCTCCCAGGTGGACTTCGAGACCGCCCTGACCATCGAGGCCCGCTACTTCACCGAGCTGGTCACCGGCCAGACGGCGAAGAACATGATCCAGGCGTTCTTCTTCGACCTCCAGGCCGTCAACGCCGGCCGCAGCCGCCCCCGGGGCGTCGAACCCCGCAAGGTCCGCAAGGTCGCCGTCCTCGGCGCCGGCATGATGGGCGCCGGCATCGCCTACTCCTGCGCCCGCGCCGGCATCGAGGTCGTCCTCAAGGACGTCACCCCCGAGGCCGCCGCCAAGGGCAAGGCGTACTCGGAGAAGCTGCTCGACAAGGCCCTCGCCAAGGGCCGCACCACCGAGGCCAAGCGCGCCGAGCTGCTGGCCCGGATCACCCCGACCGCCGAGGCCGCCGACCTGGCGGGCTGCGACGCCGTCATCGAGGCCGTCTTCGAGGACACCGCCCTCAAGCACAAGGTGTTCCAGGAGATCCAGGACGTCGTCGCCCCCGACGCGCTGCTCTGCTCCAACACCTCCACCCTGCCCATCACCGGCCTGGCGGAGGGGGTTTCGCGGCCCGTCGACTTCATCGGCCTGCACTTCTTCTCGCCCGTCGACAAGATGCCGCTCGTGGAGATCATCAAGGGCGAGCGCACCGGCGACGAGGCCATCGCCCGCGCCTTCGACCTGGTCCGCCAGATCAACAAGACCCCGATCGTGGTCAACGACTCGCGCGGCTTCTTCACCTCGCGCGTCATCGGCCAGTTCATCAACGAGGGCGTCGCCATGGTCGGCGAGGGCATCGAGCCCGCCTCGATCGAACAGGCCGCCGCCCAGGCCGGCTACCCGGCCAAGGTGCTCTCCCTGATGGACGAGCTCACCCTCACCCTCCCGCGCAAGATCCGCAACGAGACCCGCAAGGCCTTCGAGGCCGAGGGCCGCACCTGGACCGAACACCCCGCCGACACCGTCATCGACCGCATGGTCGACGAGTTCGGCCGCCCCGGCCGCAGCGGCGGCGCCGGCTTCTACGAGTACGACGAGAGCGGCAAGCGCACCCGCATCTGGCCGGGCCTGCGCGAGCACTTCGGCAAGCCGGGCGCGGCCGGGGGCCCGTCCGAGACCGTGCCCTTCGAGGACATGAAGGAGCGCATGCTCTTCGCCGAGGCCGTGGACACCGTCCGCTGCCTGGACGAGGGCGTCCTCACCTCCATCGCCGACGCCAACATCGGCTCCATCATGGGCATCGGCTTCCCCGCCTGGACCGGTGGCGTGATCCAGTACATCAACGGCTACGAGGGCGGCCTGCCCGGCTTCGTGGCCCGCGCCCGCGAACTCGCCGCCGCGTACGGCGAGCGCTTCACCCCGCCGGCCTCCTTGGTCGCCAAGGCCGAGCGCGGGGAGACGTACTCCGACTGATGCGCCCGCGGGCGGCGTTCACCCGGTCTCCGAGTCCGGCTTCGAGTCCGGCTTCGGGTCCGGCTCCGACTCCGAGGCGAACGCCGCCCGCAGCTCCTCCCGCAGCGAGCGCTGGAAGGCCGTCACCAGCGCCTGCACCACCATCGGCTGCATGTGCGCGGAGAGCGCCCTCATCGACTCCACCCGCTCCGGATCGCTCTCGCCCTCGGTGAACGGCCCCCACACCTCGTCCCGGAACAGCGCCGTCAGCTCGTGCGCCGCCGTCCGCGCGTGCTCCAGCAGGATCCCCCGGGCCACCAGCAGCGTCTCGTGCGCGATCGGCACGTCCAGCAGCGCGACCCCCAGCCGCAGCAGGGCCAGGTCCACCCGGAAGCCCTCGCCCGCCTCCGACAGCACGTTCATCGCCGACAGCCGGCGCAGGTCCGCGTCCGACAGACCCCGCCCGGCCCGCTTCTCCAGCTCCTCCCGCGACACCTCCCGCGCCGCGTCCGGCGCCCAGGTCGCCACCAGCGCCCGGTGGATGGCCAGGTCGTGCGCGCTCAGGTCGTCCGGGAGGGCGTCCAGGTAGCGCTGGATCGCCGACAGGGTCATCCCCTGGTGCTGGAGCTCCTCGATCAGCGCCAGCCGCGACAGGTGCTCCGGCCCGTAGTGCCCCACCCGACGGGGTCCGATCACGGGAGGGGGCAAAAGCCCGCGCGTGCTGTAGAACCGTACGGTGCGGACGGTGACACCGGCCTTCGACGCCAGCTCGTCGACGGTGAGCATCGGCTCGGTCGCCCGGTGGTCGGCCATCGTCCGCTCCTCGCTCTCTGCTGCACGGCTTGGGTTCAACAGTATTGCTGTCGCACCAACGATGTGAAACGGCCAGGAGCTGCCCATGACCACGAACCTGCGACTGCCCGGACGTCCCGAGGAGCTCACCCTCCCCTCCCTCCTCGCCCGCAACGCCGCCGAACACCCGGACCTGCCCGCCCTCTCCTGGCGCGCCGGGGCCGGGGACGGGCCCGGGGAAGGGGACGGGACCGGCTGGGAGACCCTCACCTGGAGCGAGGTCCGCCGCCGCGTCGCCGTCCTCGCCGCCGGATACACCGCACTGGGCGTCGACCGCGGCGAACACGTCCTGCTGATGATGGGCAACCGGCCCGAGCACTGGCTCAGCGACCTCGCCCTCGTCCACCTGGGGGCCGTCCCCGTCACCGTGTACGGCACCTCCGCACCCGAACAGATCGCCCACATCGCCCGCCACAGCCGCGCCAGGCTCGCCGTCGTCGAGGGCGCCCGCGAACTGGCCCGCTGGGCCCCCCTGCTGGACGACCCCGCCACCCCGCTGGAACGCCTCGTCGTCGCCGAGGCCGCCGACGCCGGCCCGCACACCTCCTACGGCTCCCTCTACGCGAGCGGCGCCCGCCTGCACAGCCCCGACGCCTTCGAGAAGGCCTGGCGGGAGGCCCGCCCCGAGGACCCCCTCACCGTCGTCTACACCTCGGGCACCACCGGCGATCCCAAGGGCGTCCGGCTCAGCCACCGCAACATCGTGCTCCAGTCCGTACGCCTCGACGGGCACGTGGACCTCCCCGAGCACGCCGAGCACATCTGCTACCTGCCCTTCGCCCACATCGCCGAACGGATCCTCGGCATCTACCTGCCGCTGCTGCGCGCCGCGCACGTCCGGCTCGTCGCCGACCCCGCCGCCGTGGCCGCCGCGGTGCGCGAGCTGCGGCCGGTGCAGTTCTTCGGCGTGCCCCGGGTCTGGGAGAAGCTCGCCGCCGGCGTACGGGCGGTGCTGGCGGGCCTCCCGGAGGAGCAGCGGCGGGCCATCGAGGGGGCCGGGGACGTGGCCCGCGCCCGCGCCGGGCACCGGGAGCGCGGCGAGGAGGTGCCGGCCGCGCTGGCGGCCTCGTACGCGGAGGCCAAGGAACGGGTGCTGGACCCGCTGCTGCGGCTGGCGGGGCTGGACCGGCTCGTCTGGACGGCCAGCGCCACCGCGCCGATGCCGATCGACGTGGTCCGCTTCTGGGCGGGCTGGGGGATCACCATCATGGACGCCTGGGGGCTGACGGAGACCTCCGGCGTGTGCACCGTCAACAGCAACGGCCCCGGCGGCTTCCGGCTGGGCTCGGTGGGCCGGCCGATCGAGGGGCTGGAGCTCAGGCTGGCCGAGGACGGAGAGGTCCTCACGCGCGGAGCGACCGTCTTCGACGGCTACCTGCGCTCCGACGGCACGGTCGAGGGCGCGGCCGACGAGGAGGGGTGGTTCCCCACCGGGGACATCGGCCGGCTCGACGAGGACGGGTTCCTGTGGCTGACCGACCGCAAGAAGGAGCTGATCATCACCTCGAACGGGAAGAACGTGGCCCCGGCGCTGGTGGAGAACACCGTCAAGGAACACCCCCTGATCGGCCAGGCCCTGGTCCACGGCGACGGCCGCTCCTACCTGGTGGCCCTGCTGGTCCTGGACCCCGAACTGGCCCCGGCCTGGGCCGCCGCCCGGGGCATCGAGACGGCCAACCTGGCGGAGCTGGCCGCGCACCCGGCGGTCCTGGAGGAGACGGCCCGCGCGGTCGAAGCCGCCAACGCCCGCCTCAACCGCACGGAACAGATCAAGCGCTACCGCCTCCTGGCCGAGGAATGGGGCCCGGAGACGGGCGAACTGACCCCGACGCTGAAGCTGCGGCGGAGGGTGGTCCGGGAGAAGTACGGGGCGCTGATCGAGGGGCTGTACGAGGGGGAGTGAGGCGGGGGCCCGCCATCGCCCCCTCGAGGGGCCGGTGGCGGGCCGGTGGTTGCCCACCCGCCTCCCGGCGGCGTTCGACTGGGGCGGCACTGACCAGCGGACCGGGACCGGGGGAGGGCGGGGCCCAAGCGGAGGGTTCTCAGGGAGGGCTGGGGGGTTCCCGCCAGTCTCATCGTCCTTCCGCGTCGGGCCGGCCTGTCAAGGGCGCTCCTTACGTCGCGTCGCTTCGCGATCGCCTGCGGCGACCCTTGACAGACCGTCCCGCCACGAAACGCCGAAGACTGCCGGGAACCCCCCAAAGGAACGGGACGGATGTAAAGCGGGCATGCGGCCGTATCAGCGCCGAGCCGGGGAGGTCGGGACACGGCAGACCACACATCCGGCCCCCGCAATGGGCAATCGGCAATCCATGCCGACCCACGCAACAGATCGCTACGTGCTGCCCATTCTTCGGCGTCCGGAGCCCGTCTGGGGCTGATACCTGCACGAAATGACGATCAGGAGATCATCGGGCTATGCCAGGCGCATGGGATCGCTACGCGCTTCTCCTATTTCAGCGTCCGGCGGCCGTCCTGGGCTGGGATGACGTGTCGGTCGTCCGTTGATGCAGGTAACAGCCTAAGGCGGATGAGTTTGAGGGGCCCGGCCGCGCGAGGCCGCCGGGCCGAGGTTGCGGTTAGCCGTGAGACGGCGGCTGCGTGATGAATCCGCGTGTCGGGCGTTTCTCCGGCTCGCGGGACGTCGGTTGCTGCGTCTCACGCCAGACCTTGACGAGCTCGGCGTACCGAGGGTCTGTCCACTCCTGCACGAGTCCTCCCACCTGTAGTCCTTGCTGGGGATCGTGCACCCTCAGAGCGTGGGCATCAAACCGGCTCGATGTTGCCGACTGCGGTGGTGAACTCGCGGCCGGAGGCGTTGCGGATGTAGGCCAGCTCCACCCAGTGCTCGCTGCCGGCGGTCGAGACGTTTTCGTTGATCACGGCCATCAGCTCGCCTTCGACGCCGGACGGGAGGTCCCGGACGCGTTTGCGGAGGAGGCGATGAGGGACGTACTCGTACTGATCACTCATCCGCCGCCTCCGGTGAGGTGCTCATGAAGTGCTCCCATCCAACGCGGGCACGGTCGAGCAGGTCCGCGGTGGGGAGGGTCAGCGGGGCGGTTCCGGCGGCCGGGGTGTCCGGGGTGTCCAGGCTCAACACGCCGCGGGGGATCGGACTCGGCACGGAGGCTTCCTTCCGTTGTCGGGGGTGGTGGACATCAGCGTCCCGGCGGGGTGGAACGGCTGCGAGGCAAGTGGGCGGAAGTTCAGCGGCAATTCGGAGGTGCCGGGCGCGGGGATTGGAGGCAAAAGCAGCGGGCCGCGTGCGTTTGCGGGCCGGATCGGCCTAGGTTGCGTGAAGGCCCACGACAGGAGCGAAGTGATGCGGACCCCCGCCAACGAGAGGCTGTTCGCTGCCAGAACGGCGCAGGGCTGGTTCTCGCAGGAGAGAGCCGCTGAGGAGATCTCGAAGGCCGGAGCCGCAGCACTCGGCCGCCCCGGATACACGATCAGCGTGCGGACCTACCGAGCATGGGAGTCGAAGAACCCTCCGTGGCCACGCCCGGACCAGGCGACCGCGCTTCGAGCCGCGTTCGGCCGGGGGCCGGAAGCACTTGGCTTTCCCGGGTTCCCCGAGGGAGTGTTTGACAGTGGCCCGGGACTTCGGGAGATGATCCCGTCTGTGGACCGCCGAACAGCCCTGGGAGCCGGCGCGGCCGTGATGGGCCTGCCCTGGCTCAACTCGTCACCGGCTCGTGCCGCCTCGGACCTCCGCATCGGCCGTGACGAGATCGACCTTCTGACCGCGACCGCCACCGATCTCGACGCGATCGATCAACGATTCGGCGGCGACCGGCTCTGGCGCACTGCGAAGATGCACCTGTCCTGGGTCCACCACGTGATAGACCACGGCTCTTACGCCGAGGACATCGGTCAGGAGCTGCACACCATCGCCGGGCAGCTCACCACTTCGTTGGGCTGGTTCTGCTACGACGCCGAGCAGCAGACCGAAGCCCGGGTGTACTTCTCCGAGGCCCTGAACACCGCGATGATCTCGGGCGACGACCGGCTGGCCACCCGGACGCTGTCGAACATGGCCCGCCAGTCGGTGGACCTCGGCAAGCCACGTGAGGCGATCCGCTTCGCCCGCACCGCCGAGCGCCACGCGGCACGCTGGGACGCTCCACCCCGGGTGAACGCGCTCTTGGCGATCCGGATCGCCCAGGGCTACGCACGGCTCGGCGACGAGATGAACGCCTCGTATTCGATCAAGCGGGCGTGGCAGGCATTCGACCAGGGCACCAGTGATCGTGATCCCGAGTGGACCCGCTTCCTCAACGAAGCCGAACTGGTCTGCCTGGAAGGCATGTGCCGTTCCGATCTCGGCCAATGCAAGCGGGCCGTGCGCCTCCTGGACCGGTCGGCCGCCCTTCAGGGCATCGAGCATTCCCGTAACCGGGGGATGTGCCTCGTCCGGCTGGCGGACGCCGCCGTCCAGGCACGTGAACTCGACCGCACCGTCGAGGCCGCGCGCGAGTCCTTGCGCCTGATCCAGGGCGGGCAGGCGTCCATGCGCAACCGGAGGCAACTCAACCTGGTCAGGGACAAGCTTTACGGCAATTCCAGCCCGTCAGCCCGGGAGACCGCCGACTTGATCGCCGCGCAGATCGCATAGCGCGAGCATGGAAGGAACCGCATGCCCCACCGCACCGCGCCACAGCTCACCTTCACCCGGCACACACCTGAGGCGGCGCGAGCCCGCATGACCGAGTTGCTCGCCGTGTACACCGAGGTCTACGACACCCCTCCCTACACCGGCGACCCCTTCTTCTCCGTGACGACGTACGCCGACCGGCTCACGGCGGCGTTCGACATGACGGGCTTCGAGGTCGTGACCGCCGAACTGGAGAACGGATCCCTTGCGGGCTACGTACACGGGGTGACCCTGACTCCGGACCGGCCCTGGTGGGTGTCCCTCGCCGACCGGCTTCCCGCCGACGTGGCCGAGGCGGCCGAGTCCGGCGAGGTGTTCTGGCTGCGCGAGCTGATGGTCCTGCCGGAGCACGCGAACCGGGGCATCGGCCGTGCCCTCCATGACGAGATGGTCGCGGGACGTCCTGAGCCGTGGACGACACTGACGTGCATCATCGACAACGAGCCGGCCCGATCGGCCTACCCCCGCTGGGGCTACGACGTCATCGGCCGCATCAAGCACGCACCGGACTCCCCGCTCTACGACGCCATGCTCCTGCCACCTGCCTGAAGCTCCCGACCCCGAATGCCGAACCATTCGTCATCTGGTGCGGGTACCAGCCCCCGACAGCGGCCGGACGCCGATATGAGCGAAGCGCGTAGCGATCTGACGCGCCCACCGGTCCCGGATGCCGATCCCGTCGGCCTCGGGGGCGGGTAGCGGCCCCGGACGGCCGTCGGACGCTGAGATGACAGGAGCGCGTAGCGATCTGACGCGCCCACCGGTCCCGGCTGCCGATTCTGTTGGCCTTGAGAGCGGGTAGCGGCCCCAGACGGGCGGCGGCCGCTGAGAAATGAGGAGCGCGTAGCGATCTGGTGCGTGGGTCGGCCCCGGGCTCCGATTGCGGCCGTCGGGGGCCGGATGCCCGGTCTGCCGTGTCCCGACCTCCCCGGCTCGGCGCTGATCCCGCCGCATGCCCGCTTTACATCCGTCCCGTTCCTTTGGGGGGTTCCCGGCAGTCTTCGGCGTTTCGTGGCGGGCCGGCCTGTCAAGGGTGGCCGAAGGCCATCGCGAAGCGACGCGACGAAGGAGCGCCCTTGACAGGGCGGCCCGACGCGGAAGGACGATGAGGCTGGCGGGAAACCCCCAACCATCTCTGAGTCCGCCCGGCTCAGGTCCCGCCCTTCCCCGGTCCCGGCCGGCTGTCCCGCCCCTGCCCAGCGGGGTGCCGCCCCACCCACCCACCCGCACCCGGGGAGGCGGGTGGGCAGCCACCGACCCGCCCCCGACCCCTCGCGGGGGAGATAGCGCGCCTACGCCCGCAGGCGGACCGCCGCCAGGACCGGGAGGTGGTCCGTGGCGGCGCGGAGGTCCGGGGTGGGGAGGCCCGTCGGGACTCCGCAGGCGAGGACCTCGACGGCCGGGGAGGCGAAGACCGCGTCGATGCGGCGGGTCGGGGAGGCCGACGGGAAGGTGTGGCCGCCGCCCCAGGGGGCGGTGGTCCAGCAGTCCTGGAGGGTGTCCGACAGGCGGGTGAAGGCGGGGCCGCCGGGAGTCTCGTTGACGTCCGCCGCCGCGATCGCGTACGGGGTGTCCAGGGCCTCGATCCGCTCCACCAGGAGGTCGGCCTGGGCGGCGCGCTCGGTCGCGTCCAGTGACAGGTGTGCGCTGACGACTCCCACCCGGGCCGCCCCGAAGCGGACCACCGCCGTGGCGAAGCCGCGCCGGTGCAGTCCGGGGGTGAGGGGGAGCAGGACGTCCTCGGTCCGTTCCACGAAGGCCCGTAGCGAGCACAGCAGCAGCGGACCGGCCGCCGTCGCTCCCCCGCCCAGGACCACCAGGTCGCTCTTGGCGGCCAGCCGGGCCGCGTGCTTGCGCCAGCGGAAGAACCGGGGGGCCTCCTGGACGAAGACCAGGTCCGGGGCGCAGGCCCGGATCACCCGGGCCAGTGCCTCCTCGTCGTCGCGCAGCGAGCGGACGTTGTAGCTGAGGACCCGGATCACGGCGGAGCCGTCGGGCTCGGTCGCGGACTCGGGCCTTGTGCTGCGCCTGCAAGGATCGAGTCGGCGCGGCACGAGTTGTCAGGGGAGGACATGGTGGACGAGTTCGGTATATGGGTGTTGAGCACCGGC
>NZ_JBFBGN010000020.1:0-51672 GCF_040684675.1 Streptomyces sp. NPDC089915
CGGCCCGGGGATCCCCGTCCGGGCGAGCGTGACCGCGTTCGGGCCGGTCCTGCTGTCGAAGGTGCTCCAGCTGAACCAGACGCAGGAGCAGTCGCTCGGCCTGATCTTCCACTACGCCGACTCCAAGGGCCTTGAGCTGATCGACCTCAAGGACCTGCGGGCGGTCGTCGCCTTCCTCGTCTCCGACAAGGGAAAACCGGAGCTGAAGGGGATCGGCGGGCTCTCCACGGTCACCGCCGGGGTGATTCTGCGGGCGCTCACCGCATTCGAGCAGCAGGGGGCCTCGGAATTCTTCGGCGAACCCGAATTCGACACCAGCGAATTCCTGCGAACGGCTCCTGACGGGCGCGGGCTGGTTTCCGTACTGGAACTTCCGGCGGTACAGGACAAACCCCAGCTTTTCTCTACATTCCTGATGTGGCTGCTCGCCGACCTCTACGCCGACCTCCCCGAGGTCGGCGATCTGGAGCGGCCCAAACTCGTCTTCTTCTTCGACGAGGCCCACCTCCTCTTCAACGGGGCCTCCAAGGCCTTCCTGGAATCCATCACCCAGACCGTGCGGCTGATCCGCTCCAAGGGCATCGGCGTCTTCTTCGTCACCCAGACCCCCAAGGACGTCCCCGCCGACGTCCTCGCCCAGCTCGGCAACCGCGTCCAGCACGCCCTGCGCGCCTTCACCCCCGACGACGCCAAGGCGCTCAAGGCCACCGTGCGGACCTTCCCGAACTCCGCCTACGACCTGGAGGAGTTGCTCACCCAGCTCGGCACCGGCGAGGCCGTCGTCACCGTGCTCAGCGAGAAGGGCGCCCCCACCCCGGTCGCCGCGACCCGGCTGCGCGCCCCGCAGTCCCTGATGGGCCCGGTCGACCCGGCGGCCCTCGACGCGGCCGTCAAGGCCTCGCTCCTGTACTCCCGTTACGCGGAGCCCGTCGACCGGGAGTCGGCGTACGAGAAGATCACCGCCGAGCAGGCGGCCGCCGAGGCCGAGGCGGAGGCCGCCGCCGCGGCGGCCGAGGCCGACAAGCAGGCCAAGGCGGAGGTGCGGGCCGAGCGCGGGGCCCCGAAGCCGGAACCCTCGCTGGCCCAACAGGTCGTCGGCAGCGGCCTGTTCCGCTCGCTGGCGCGCTCGATCGGTACGCAGCTGGGGCGCGAGATCTCCCGTTCCCTCTTCGGCACGGCCCGCCGGCGCCGCTGACGCGCCCTGCTCCAGGAGGAATCGAGCGAACCGGGTGCCCGGCTTACGGCAGCCGCTGACAGACTCGTGTCCATGCGGACCGAACTCACCGACACCACCTCCAGCAAGATCGGCCGGGCCCTGCTGGCGGCCCGGCGGGCCGTGGGCAGCCCCACCATGGGGCTCGTGCTGACCCTCGTCATCGTCACCGACGAGGAGCACGCCTACGACGCCGTACGCGCGGCCTCCGAGGCCGCCCGCGAGCACCCGTGCCGGATCATCGCGGTGATCAAGCGGACCCACCGCGGTCCCGAGCGGCGCCGCCGCACCCGCCTGGACGCCGAACTGCGCGTGGGCTCGGACGCCGGGTCCGGGGAGATCGTCATCCTGCGCCTGCACGGGGAACTCACCACCCAGGCCGGCTCGATCGTGCTGCCGCTGCTGGTCCCGGACGCGCCGGTGGTGGCCTGGTGGCCCGCCGACGCCCCGGCCGACCCGGCCCGCGACGACCTGGGCGCGCTGGCGCAGCGCCGGATCACCGACGCGCAGGCGGCCGTGGACCCGGTGGCCGTGCTGGCCGAGCGCGCGGCCGCGTACGCCCCCGGCGACACCGACCTGGCCTGGACCCGGCTCACCCCCTGGCGCTCGCTGCTGGCCTGCGCCTTCGACCAGAACACCGCGCCGGTGACCGCGGTCGCCGTGGAGAGCGAGCCCGACAACGCGAGCGCCGAACTGCTCGCGCGCTGGCTGGAGGACCGCCTCGGCGTGCCCGCCGCCCGGGTGGCCACCGGCGGGCCGGTCATCACCCGGGTCCGGCTGGAGACCGCCGGCGGGGAGGTCGTCGTGGACCGCCCCACCGGCTCGCTCGCCACCCTGGTCCTGCCGGGCTGGCCGGACCGGACGGTCGCGCTCAAGATACGCAGCACCGCGGAGCTGATCGCCGAGGAGCTGCGGCGCCTCGACGCCGACGAGGTCTACGCCTCGGCGCTGCGCTCCAGCCGGCCGGCCCAGGCCTCGCTCTCGGCGTAGTGGTTGTCGTACGTGGGCTGGCTGTCGATGATGTCCTGCACGGTGGCCTCGCCCGCGCGCACCCGGCCGAGCAGGCGGTAGTAGTCGAAGCGGCCCATGCCGGGGGTGAAGCCGACGAACACCTCGGCGGTGTGGCCGGGGGCCGGGGCGAAGGCGTGCTTCACGCCGGGGGCGACGCTGAGGAAGTCGCCCTTGGAGAGGGTGTGCACCTCGTCGCCCACGAGGACGTCGAGACGGCCGTCGGTGACGTGGAAGAACTCCGTGGCCTTGGTGTGGAAGTGCACCGGGGCACCGGCGGCGCCGACCTCGAAGCTGGCGGCGTTGCAGGTGAGTTCGGCGGTGTCGGTGAGCAGGGTGATGACACTGCCGGGGCCGTCGGAGATGCGCTCTGCGGTGGTGGCGCGGGTGAGGTTCTCGGTCATCCGCCCGACGCTACCGGTGGCCGCGGCGCCCCTCCCCGCCGGGTCGGACGGTCCGTCAACTCATGGCGGGGCAGTGGAATCCGGGCAGTGTGGCCTACGCGCCGCCGGCCGCCTTCGCGGCGGCCTTCGCCGCCTGCTTGTACTCGCGGACCTTCGCCAGCGACTCCGGTCCCGTGATGTCCGCCGCCGAGCGGTGGACGTTCGCGAGGCCGTAGTCCCCCGCCGCCTCCCGCCATCCCGTGGGCCGCACCCCGTACCGCTTCCCCAGCAGGGCCAGGAAGATCTTCGCCTTCTGCTCCCCGAACCCCGGCAGCGCCTTCAGCCGCTTCAGCAGCTCCGCCCCCGTCCCCGCGTCCGCCCAGACCGCCTCCGCGTCCCCCTCGTAGTGCTCCACCAGGTACGCGCACAGCTGCTGGATCCGCTTCGCCATCGACCCCGGGTACCGGTGCACCGCCGGCTTCCGCGACAGCAGCGCGGCGAAGGCCTCCGGGTCGTACGCGGCGATGGCGTGCGCGTCCAGGTCGTCGGCGCCCAGCCGCCGCGCGATCGTCAGCGGCCCGGAGAACGCCCACTCCATCGGTACCTGCTGGTCCAGCAGCATCCCGGTCAGCGCGGCCAGCGGGCTGCGGCCGAGGAGGGCGTCGGCCTCGGGGTCCTGCGCGAGCCGGATGGTGATCTCGTCCATGCCCCCAGCCTCTCCCGGGACCGCCGCCGGCGCCCGCTCGGCGCGCGGTTGTCAGACCCCCGCCCTAGCGTGGGAGGGACGTGTGAGAGACGGCAAGACGACGGACGACACAGGAGTCGATCGACCATGGCCGAGTTCCCGGAAGGTGCCCCCTGCTGGGTGGACGCGATGTTCACCGACGTGGAGGGCGCCAAGGAGTTCTACGCCGACGTGCTGGGCTGGACCTTCGGTGAAGCCAGCAGCGAGTACGGCAACTACACGCAGGCCTATTCGGACGGGAAGGCGGTCGCGGCCGTCGTCCCGCCGATGCCGGGCGGTGACGCGCCCTCCCAGTGGTGCCTCTACTTCGCCTCGGACGACGCGGCCGCCACCGCCGAGAAGATCAAGGCGGCGGGCGGCACGCTGATGATGGAGCCGATGCAGGTCGGCACGTTCGGGACGATGGCGATCGCCAAGGAGCCGAGCGGAGCGGTCTTCGGCGTCTGGCAGCCGGGCGAGCACAAGGGCTTCGAGAAGCTGGGCGAGGCGGGTTCGTACGCCTGGGCCGAGGTCTACACCCGCGAGCCGGAGAAGGCGGACCCGTTCCTGGAGCGGGTCTTCGGCTACACGTCCCAGCGGATGGACGCCGGCGCCGCCGACTGCGAGGACCCGGGGGCGGCCGGGATGGACTTCAAGATCTTCAACGTGGCCGGGGCCGAGCGCTCGGTGCTGGGCCGGATGAGGATGGGCGAGGAGTTCCCGCCGGAGGTCCCCTCCTACGTCCAGGTCTACTTCGGGGTCCCGAACTGCGACCTGGCGGTGGAGAAGACGAAGGCGCACGGCGGGCAGCTGTACTTCGGCCCGATGGACAGCCCCTTCGGCCGCTTCGCCGCGCTCGGCGACCCGCAGGGCGCGGTGTTCGCGGTGATCGACATGGACACGCGGGTCGGGGAGATGCCGAAGTTCGAGTGAGGCCGTGCCCCGTGCGCCCGTGACCCCCGGCCGGGGCGCGGGCGCACGGGTGTCTCAGACGGCCCCGTAGACCACGTACGCCGGCTGCACCAGCGGGAGCGCGGGCCACAGCAGCGGGGCGGGGGCCAGGGTGAGGACGACCGGGTAGCCGGCCGGCGGCGGGAAGGGCACGGAGTTCTGCGCGGCCTGGGCGGGAATGCAGGTCAGGAGGCCGGCACCGAGAGCGAGCGCCGCGGCGGCGGCGATGTTCTTGATCATGCGTGCAGAGATAGTGGCTGTGCGTGACCGCTCGCCAGCCGAGGACACGGTCCATCACCCGTCTGCCGCAACCGGTTCACCGCAGAAAGGTTTGACCGGCTTCGTCAGAGGCTGCGGGCGGTGATGTCGCCGTAGGCGGTGGTCGCGTGGATGGTGAGGGCGGCCGCGGCGCCCTCGGTGTTGTTGAGGGCGTTGTCGATCCGGCCGTAGGAGGTCCCGGCGTCCAGCGAGGCGGAGACCCCGCGGGCGGCTCCGACCGAGATGGCGCCGTACTGGGTGCTGAGGACCACCGTGCCCCGGACCGCCTCGGCGATGGCGATGTCGCCCTTCTGGGTGCTGATCTCGGCCGGACCGCCGACGCGGCCGAGCGCGACGTCGCCGGCCTGGAGGGTCAGCCGGGCGGAGGCCGTCTCGTCGAGCTTCACCTGGGCCTGCGCTCCGTCGAAGACGACGTCGCCCAGCCGGCCGACGCCCCGGAGGTCGGCGGCGGCCGCCTTCGCCTCGACCCGCGATCCGGCGGGCAGCTGCACGGTCACCTCGACGGCGCCGGAGTGGCCGAGGAGGCGGTTCTTGGCCGGGGCGGCCACGACGCGCAGGACGCCCTCGTGGAACTCGACGGTGATCTGCTCGGCCGCCTTCAGGTCACGGCTCCTGGCGGGGTTGGCGGGTCGGACCTCGACGGTGGCGTCGGAGCGGTCGGCGGCGATGAGCTGGATGCGGCCGGCCGGGATGTCGAGGACGGCGGAGACGGGGGCGGTGGTGGCGAACTTCTGCATGGCGGGCTCCTCTGCGCTCGACGTGTGCTCGTCGGTGTTTCTGACAAGAGAAACGCTATGTTGCGTTCAGGGGGTCGGCAACAGTGAAGTCGGTGCGCATGGGAGTCGCAGCAGGTCAGCGCTATTAAATCGTTGCAGTGGGGCTGGACTTAAATGCAATGAACCGAGGGCGTTCGTTGCAACGGATTGGGAGTGAACGCGACGCCGGGAGGCGGATCAGGGGCCGCAGGACTCTTCGAGGTAGGTGGCGGCCAGCTTGCCCGCGCGGGTGAACCAGTCGTTCAGCACGGCCACCTCCTGCGGGCTGTAGGTCGCGAAGAGCTGCGCGAGGAGCGCGTAGTACGGCTCGTAGACCTCGCGCACGCGCTGCGCCGCCTCGGGTACGGCGACCACGCGCACGCGGCGCTTGTCGGCGGGGTCGGGCCGCCGGGTCACGTACCCGCCGCGCTCCAGCCGGTTGACGATGCCCGTGACGGCGCCGGTGGTGACGTGCGCGCGGGCGGCGAGGTCGCCGGCGGTGACGGGGGCGTCCCCGGCCTGGAGGACGTACGCGAAGCAGATGAGGTCCGTCGGGCTCAGTCCCAGGTTCCGGGCGAACTCCTGCTGGGCCACCATGCTCGTCGCGATCAGGTCGTCCATCGCGCCGATCGCCGCCGGGACCGACGCGCCGGGGCGGGGTGTGCCCTCCATTGAAAATCCCTTAGTACCTAAGATAAATTGCTTACTGACTAAGACATCATAGGTCGACAGGGGTGACGTATGAGCGCGCACGGATACGACGAGGGGCACACGGTCGCCGGCTGGGCGGGGACCGCCGTCGCCGCCCTGGGGGCCGCGGTGCTGGGCCTGGGGGTGTGCGGCTGGACCCCCGGGATCTGGATCGGCATCGCCGTCATGGCCGCCGCCGCCGTCCTGACCTGGGTGCTGCACCTGGCCGGCTGGGGCAAGGGACCCGGTCCGCGCCCCCGGGCGCACTGGCCGATGGGCGCCCGGGACCACACCGTGCGCGAGGGCCACGCCGAGTGCCTCGGCTGCCGCGCGGCCGGCCGCCGTCCCGCCGCCGCCCCGCCCCGCTAGCGGGCCTCCGGGCCCGGTTCCCGCCCGCTTCGCCGCCTCGAACACGGCAGGGGCGAGACGGTCGGCTCCGCGCGGTTCTTCCCGGACCGCGCGAAGTGACTACGTACGCGAAGTGACTACGTACGCGAAGTGACTACGTAAGAGGTCGAACCACCCAAGAGCCTGAGCGTCCGCAATCAGATCGCCGGCACCTCCGTCGTCGCGCTGATCAAGGCGACCGAGGTCTCCCTCCAGGCCGCGTAGCGCCCGCCGGGACCTCAGTCGATGAAGAGGCTGCGGCCGCGGCCGGTGGTGGTCGTGCCCGGGTCGATCTGCTGCACCACCTGGCCGTCGCAGTCCGTCCCGGACCAGACCCACGCCGTCTCGTCCGTGCCGTTGACGACCTTGGGCGGGGCGAAGTCGCCCAGCCGGTAGCAGCCCGACGGGTCCTCGTGGCCGGTCCCGTCGATCGTCAGGGTCCCCGTCGCCGCCCGGGCGGTGCCCGCCGGACCCGCCAGCGCCAGCAGCGCCGCCGCCGCGCACGCCCCCAGGGCCTTCCCCGCGCGCCGTGCCGTTCGCCTCATCGTCCGTCCGCCTCTCGACCCGCCCGACCAGCTGTCGTCACGGATGGTAGCGAAAGGTGGCTGGGGGTGACCGGAGGTGGCGGCGGCGCGTGTGTCAGACGCCGATCAGCGCCGGGACGTCCAGGGCGCCGAACCAGACGTGGGTCACCGCGCTGACGTAGCGGGCCCCGCAGCGGTCCGACGGGACCACCAGCTGGCTGCCGGGGCCGTCGAGCTCCTCCCCGTCGAGGCGGGTGGCCAGCAGGACCGGGCTGCCGCAGAAGTCGTCGTCCAGCTCCGCCCAGGACAGGACCGTGTGGTGGCCGTCGCCCCCGCTGACCGCCAGGAGGTAGCGGCCGCGGTCCTTGCGGCGGCGGACGTCGAAGACCGGGCCCGCGCCGGAGATGACGTCCCGCAGCAGCGCGCCCTCGAAGACGTGGTGCTGCGGGCCGTTCGTCGCGCAGTCGAAGACGACCTTCGCCTGGTGCTGCGGCCATCGCCGCAGGTCGGCGACGGTCAGCGTCGCCGGGTGGTCGAGGTCGCCGTGCAGCAGGAGTGAGGCCATGGGGCAGTCATGCCCGGCCTGAGCGGCGCTGGAACCTCATCTGCGAGGTTGGGAGGCTCCTCCGAGTCGCACCTGTGTGATCAATTGTCGTTTCCACCTTGCAGTTTCCGGTTGATTGCCCGCCAAACCACATCACGTGTCAGCGGTACTTCCGTGAAGCGGATCCCCGTCGCGTTCCGCAGGGCGTTCGCGAAGGCGGGGGCCACCGGGTTGAAGGGGCTCTCGCTCATGGACTTGGCGCCCAGCGGGCCGATCGCGTCCGTGGTCTCCATGAAGTGGACCTCGGTGCGCGGGACGTCCGCGTACTGGGGGAGCCGGTAGCGGCGGAAGGCGGCCGTGGTGACCTCCCCGCGCTCGTCCACCCGTACCGTCTCGAACAGGGTGGCGCCCAGGGCCTGGGCCACGCCGCCCTCGACCTGGCCCCGGCACTGCATCGGGTTCATGACCTTGCCGGCGTCGGCCGCGTGGACGCTGCGCAGGATCCTCATCTCACCGGTGTCCGGGTCCACGGCGAGGCGGAACCACTGGGCGTTGAAGGCGACCGAGCGCGGGGAGCCGGTCCAGTGGCCGTCCGCGGCCATCTCCTCCAGCTCGCCCCGCTCGTGGGCGGCCTCGTACAGCTCCTTGAGGGTGACGGTGCGGCCCGCGCAGTCGAAGGACTCGGCCTCCAGCTTGCACAGGTGCCGGGCCACGCCCGTGTGGCGGGCGGCGAAGGTCTTCAGGCGCTCGGCGAGGGAGTTCGCCGCCAGCATCACGGCCTTGCCCGCCACCACGGTGCCGGCCGAGGCGAAGGCGCCGGTGTCGTGGCGGACCACGTCCGTGTCCGACTGGCGGATCGCGATCCGGTCGAAGGTGGTGTTCAGGGCGCCCGCGGTGATCTGCTTGTGGACGGTGGTGGTGCCGTTGCCGAACTCCGCCGTGCCCACCGCGATGTCGTACGTGCCGTCGCGCAGCAGGCTGACGCGGGCGTCGGCGAAGTGGCCTCCCGGCGGGCCGGTCGCGATCATGGCGACGGCGGACCCGGTGCCGGTGAGCCAGCCCTCGGGGACCTCCTCGTGGCTGCGGTCCTCGGCCTCGGCGCGGCGGACGACGTCCATGCACTGCCTCATCCCGTACGAGGCGATGAAGAGGTCCTCCTCGTGGCCGATCGGGGTCACCATGGGGTCGCCGGCGCCGATGACGTTCTTCTCGCGCAGTACCAGCGGGTCCATGCCGAGCCGGTGGGCCAGCTCGTCCATCACCGATTCCAGGGCGAAGAGGACCTGGCCCAGGCCGTAGCCGCGGAAGGCGCCCGCGGGCACGCCGTTGGTGTAGACCGAGTAGGCCTCCACCTCCTTGTTGGGCGCCTTGTACACGGCGAAGGACTCGCCGGCGCTGTGGAACATGACCGCCGGGCCGTGGTTCCCGTACGCGCCGGTGTTGGCGACGATGCGGATGCGCAGGGCGGTGAGGGTGCCGTCCTTCTTCGCCCCGATCTTGATGGTGGTCTTGAACGGGTGGCGGGTGGTGGCCCCGTAGAACTGCTCGGCCCGGGTGAACTCCAGCTTCACCGGGCGGCGCAGCTTCAGGGCGGCGAGGACCACGATGTCCTCGGTGAGCATCTCCTGCTTGCCGCCGAACCCGCCGCCCACGCGGCCCGTGACCACGCGGACCTCGTCCTCGCCCAGGCCGTACAGGGCGCACAGGGCCCGGCGGGTGAGGAAGGGGGCCTGGGTGGAGGAGCGGACGGTGATCCGCTCGCCCTCGCCGTCCTCCTTGGGCTCGAAGTAGGCGACGCTGCCGTGGGTCTCCAGGCTGGCGTGCTGTACGCGCTGGGTCCGGAACGTCTCCTCGTAGACCACGTCGGCCTCGGCGTAGCCCCGCTCCATGTCGCCGATCGTGCCGTGGACCTCGCCGCACACGTTGTTCTCGGCGCGGAAGATCCCCGACTCGGGGCCCTTGGGGTGCAGGACCGGCGCGCCCGGCAGCATCGCCTCCTCCGGGTCGATGACGTACGGGAGCTCCTCGTAGGTGACGACCACGCGCCGGCAGCCCTCCTCGGCCGCCTGCTCGCTGTCGGCGACCACGGCCGCCACGCGCTGGCCGACGAAGCGGACCACGTCGTCCAGGACCCGGGTGTCCATGGGGTCCTCGGTCGGGTGCTCGTGGCGGGCGGAGGAGTACAGGTGGTCCGGGGCGTCGTGGTGGGTGAGGACGGCGTGGACGCCCGGGACCTGGAGGGCGTCGCGGGTGTCGATGGCGACGATGCGGGCGTGCGGGTGCGGGGAGCGCAGCAGCTTCATGTGCAGCAGCCCGGGGACCTCGACGTCGAAGGTGTAGCGGGCGGTGCCGGTGACCACCTGGGGGCCGGCCGGGGCGCCCGGGCTGCGGCCGACGGCCTGGCCCGCCTCGGGCTCCTCGATGTGCTTCACCCCGCGCACGGCGTCCTCGATGGCCCGGTAGCCGGTGCAGCGGCAGATGTTGCCCTTGAAGGCGCGCGGGAGGTCGTCGAGTTTGCCGTCGTCGTGGGCGGTGCCCCGCTCGGCCTGGAGGGCGGCGGTGGTCATCAGGAACCCGGCCGTGCAGAAGCCGCACTGGAAGCCCTGGGCCTGGAGGAACTGCTCCTGCGCCGGGTGGAGGTCCCCGCACGGGGAGGCGAGGCCCTCGACGGTGGTGACGGAGCGCCCCTCGGCGCGGACGGCGGGGTAGAGGCAGCTGTGCACCGGCCGCCCGTCGACGTGGACCGTGCAGGCCCCGCAGTCGCCCTGGTCGCAGCCCTTCTTGACGCCGAACCAGCCGCGTTCGCGCAGATAGGTGCGCAGGCACTGGCCCGCGCGCGGCTCGTCCTCGAAGCGCTGCTCGTTGATCTCGATCTCGTAGCTCATCGGGGTCCCTCCGAAGGGCAGAGTTCGCGGCGGATCTCCTCGGCCTGGAGCAGGGCCATGTGCCGCCGCCACTCGGGCAGTCCGTGGATGTCGTCGAACCATTCGCCTGGGCGGACGGCGCCGTCGATGGCGGCGCGCAGCTCGGAGGCGGTGGGAGGCAGCGCGAACCAGAAGCGGAACGGGCGGGTGGTGGCGGCGGAGACGGTGACGGCCAGCGAGCCGTCCTGGGGGTCGCTGGTGCCGATGACCAGGGACGCGGAGCGGCCGAGGCCGTAGAGGGAGGCCTGGCGGAAGGCGGTACGGGTGTCCAGGGCGCGGGCCGGGAGGCGGACCGAGCGCAGCAGCTCCCCGTCGCGCAGGTCCTTGACGCCGGCGCCGAGGATGAACTCGGTGACGGGCAGGCGGCGGGTGGCGCCGTCCTGTCCCTGGAGGAGGACGGTGCCGTCGAGGGCGGCGGTCAGCGAGATGACCGGGCCCGCCGGGAGGCCGTTGCAGAGGTTCCCGCCGACGGTGGCCATGTTCCAGATCTTGAAGCTGGCCAGGAAGGCCCGGCAGCACTGTTCGAAGAGCGGGGCGGCGGTGGCGGGCAGGGTGCGGCCGAAGCGGGACAGCTCGGTGATGGTGCAGGTCGCGGCGATGTCGAGGGAGCCGTCGGGCTGCCAGGACAGGGGCGCCCAGCCCATGCGGGACAGGTCGACGAGGCGGCGGATGTGGGGCTGCGGCTCCGAGAAGAGGTAGGTGCCGCCGCCGAGGAAGGCGTCGCCGGGGCGCCAGGGTTCGCGGCGGCGCGCATCGCGCACGTCGAGCACCGTGTTGAGGTCCATTTCGCGCCACCAGCCTCTCTGTAGTCCGCGGCGTCCGCTTCAGTGAAGCAAGGGCGAAGGGGGCGAAACGACTGGTCCAGGCCACGGAAACCAGCCAGGGGGGAAAGGGCCTCACTGGAGGAATCACCAAGAGGTGTGGGCGAGGGCACAGGCAGGGCATGGGCGGGGGATGCCCTTGCATTTACGATGAGGTTCCTCGTATTCACCTGGCGAATGTGGGCCACCCCCACCGCAAGGAGTCCCTGCCATGCACGTCCTCGACCTGCTCCAGTCCGACAATCTCGGCCTCACCCTGCTCTGGGGCGAGGAAGCCCTTCTCGGCCAGGAGGTCAGCGGGGTCACCGCCACCGACCTGGAGGACCCGGGCCGGTTCCTGGGCCCCGGCGAGCTCGTGCTGAGCGGTCTGGTGTGGTGGGCGGACGGCGACCTGGGCAAGGCGGACCGCTTCGTCTCCGCGCTCGCCGACGCCGGGGCCACCGCCCTGCTGGCCGGCGAGGAGACCCACGGGCGGGTGCCCGAGGCCCTCGTGGACGCCTGCCGGGCGCACCGGGTGCCGATCGTGGCCGTCCCGGCGCGCACCAGCTTCCGGGCCGTCACCGAGGCCGTGTACCTGAGGCACTGGGGCGACCTCAGCCGCCGGCCCACCCGGACCTTCGCCCTCCCCGCCAACGTCCGCGGCGAGCTGAGCCGGCTGCTGGAGGACGGGGCCGGCCCCGGCGAACTGCTGGAGCGGGCCTGCGCGCACCTGGGGCGGGTGGACTGCTACCTGCTCACCGCGAGCGGGCGCACCGTGGCCCGTACGCCCTCGGCGCCCGCGGTCCCGGCGCAGCGGGCCGCGTCCCCCTCCCGGGGCGGGCTCACGCTCCGGATCGAGGCCGACGGCTCCCCGTACGACGCCTGGCAGCTCCACGTGCCCGACGCCGACGCGGCGCCGCCGCGCGTCCTGCACGAGATCGCCGAGGTGCTGGCCCAGCACCGCGACGGGGCCGCCCACCGCGAGGCCGCCGCCGCGCGGGCCGCCGGGCGGGAGCTGGCCTCCCTGCTGTCCGGGGACTGCGAACCGGCCGCCCTGGAGGAGGCCCTCAGCACCGCCGGGCTCCCCGCCCGGGGGCCGTACCGGGTGCTGGCGGCCACCTCGGGCCCGGCGCTCGCGGAGGCGCTCGCGCACCTGGAGGGGGTGCCGTGGGTGCTGGGCGAGACGGCCGGCGGGGAGGCGGTGGCCGTGCTGTACGAGGACCCGCGGGCGGAGGCCGGCACGGTGGCCGGGCTGCGCGCGCTGTGGCCGCTGCTCCAGGTCTGCGGGGGCCCGGAGGCGGACCTGCGCCTCGGCGCGGGCGCGGCCGCCGCCGGCCCGGAGGAGCTGCGGGCCTCCCTGACCCAGGCCCGCTTCGCCCTCACGGCCGCCGACGCGGTGGCCCCCGTACGCGGGGTGGAGCAACTGGACACCCTGGCCGGGCTGATGGCCGGCGTGCCCGACGAGGTCCGGGCGGTGTTCGGGGCACGGGTGCTCGGCGCGCTCGGGGACGGGATGCTGCGCGAGACCCTGGAGGTCTTCCTGGCCAACAACTGCTCCTGGGCCCGGACCGCGCAGGCCCTCCACCTGCACGTCAACACCGTGCACTACCGGATGGAACGGGTGCAGACCCTGACGGGCCGCGACCTGTCCCGCCTGGACCACAAGCTGGACCTGTACGCGGCACTGCGCTGCCGCTGACCCCGCGCGCCCCTACGGCCCGCCGGGGCCGCCCGGTCCGCCCGGTCTGAGGGGCACGTCCACGTACACCTCGGTGGACTTCACCCGGGCGGTGACGCTGACGCCGACCGCGATGCCCAGCTGCTCCACCGACTCCCGCGTCACCACGGAGACGATCCGGTGCGGGCCCGACTGGATCTCGACCAGGGCCGCCACGTCGTCCACCCGTACCGCCGTGACGATCCCCGCGAAGGAGTTGCGCACGGAGGTGGCGGTGGCGCCCTCGGGCACCGGGTGCAGTCCGGCGGCGCGTTCCTTGGCGAAGGCGGCGAGCACCGGCCCGTCGACGGCCCGTGTCCCGTCGGACGCGCGCCGGGCGGGCAGCCTCCCGGAGTCGGCCCAGCGGCGGACGGTCTCGGGACTCACGCGCAGCAGACCGGCGGCCTGACCGATGGAGTACGAGGGCACCGGCCCACCCTATCGGCGGCCCCTCCGCCCCGGCCGCCCGCCGGTGCCTCAGAACTTGCCGCCCACCACCACGAGGCGGTGGCCGCCCAGCGCGCGGGCGAACCGTTCGAGGAACGCGGGGCGGAACTCCGGCCAGTCCCAGAACTTGAAGCCCAGGCAGCCGAAGGCGAAGTAGCCGCCCTCCCACCTCCAGGCGGTGAGCTCGCCGTCCCGCCCGCAGCCGGGGCAGGCCACGGAGGCCCGGCCGGTCGCCCGCCAGGCCTCGATGGCCGCGTCGAACGGGTCCCACGCCCCGTCGACCGGGTCCCAGTCCTCGGTGAGCAGCGCCACCCGGCCGGCGCAGTGCGGGCACCGGGCGTAGCGGGGCTCACCCTGTCCGCTGTCGAAGACGGTCCGCCGGGGCGCCTCGATCATCAGCCCGTCGGTGGGCGGCCAGTCCGCCTCGGCCACGGCCGTCGCCCAGGAGTCACCCGGCGGATGCCCCAGCGGCGCTCCGAGCACGCACGGCGTCATGTCGGCCCGGACGATCCCCTCGCGCACGAGCCAGCCGAGCCCGAGCTCGGCGAGGGCCCGGGCGTCGTCGGGGGTGGCGTCGAGGTCGACGACGGTCTGGAAGTGGCTGCCCATGGCCCCGACCGTAGACGCCGGAGGGCCGGACCCCCGAGGCGGGTCCGGCCCTCCGGCGCGGTGTTCAGCGGGAGTTCAGCGCGCCCACCGCGTACCGGTACGAGAACTGGATGATCTTCCAGACCGTCTCCAGCTCCGCGTAGGTCCGGGGACCGTAGACCAGCGTCACGGCCTGGACCGGGTGGTGCACGCCCCAGCCCGCGGAGATGACGTCCTCCTCGGCCTCCTTCGGGAGCGTGAGGTGGAGCGAGCCGTCGTGGTGGGGGTGGATGTGGGCCCACTCCCTACCGCGCTGGAAGGCCTCGGCCGGACCCGTGCCGACGCCCTCGGGCAGGAAGAGCGACCGGGCGTGCGGCACCGACACGAGCGTGGGCGCCATGTACACGTACGGCAGCGCCCGCATCCGTCCCCACAGCTCCTCCTGCAGCATGATCGGAGAGATCTGGGAGCCCTGCCCGTGCGGCGCCGGGCCGAAGACCTTCGGGGCCGCGCCTTCGCGGGGGGTCAGCGTGAGCATGGAGGTGTTCCTTTCAGGCCGGTGACCCGGCCGCGGCGATACGGGCCGAAGGGGCTGCGGCGGGGGTGCGTCAGGCGGTCGCCTTGGTGGTGAGCTGCTCGATGACCTCGAGGAGCCCGGTGGTGACCTCGGCGTCGTCGGCGGGGTGGGTGTCGGCGAAGCGGGTGCCGGAGCCCGGGACGGAGAGGCGGGCCTCCTCGAGGACCGCACCGCCGGCGACGCCCGCCGACTTGCGGGCCTCGTCCTGCGCCCAGACGCCGCCGTAGCTGCCGAAGGCGGTGCCGATGACGGCGACCGGCTTGCCGGTGATCGCGCCGGTCCCGTACGGGCGGGACAGCCAGTCGATCGCGTTCTTCAGCACGGCGGGGATGGTGCCGTTGTACTCGGGGGAGACGAGCAGGAGCGCGTCCGCACCGGACACGGCCTCCCGCAGGGCGGCGGCGGCGGCGGGGACGGAGCCCTCGACGTCGATGTCCTCGTTGTAGAAGGGGATTTCGGCGAGGCCTTCGTGGATCTCGACGTCGACGTGCCCGGGGGCGTGCTTGACGGCCGCTTCGGCGAGCTGGCGGTTGTGCGAGCCGGCCCGGAGGCTGCCGACGAGGGCGAGGACGCGCACGGTCATGATCGGACTCCTTGTTGAGAGACGCCTGAGGGGCGGAGCCCGCGGCGGACACCGCGGTCCCGCCTCCGACGTTAGGCGCCACCGCCGGACTCCTGGCGGAGTGCCGCTTGAGCGCGAAGAGCACCGAGAACCCGAGCGCGAACGGGAACGCGAAAACGCCAGAGGGCCGGTCCGTTTTCACGGACCGGCCCTCTGGGCTGGCGGAGGATACGAGATTCGAACTCGTGAGGGGTTGCCCCCAACACGCTTTCCAAGCGTGCGCCCTAGGCCTCTAGGCGAATCCTCCGCCGCAAACAATACAAGACGTTGAGGGGTGCTCGCGAACACGATCCGGATCCGGGGTCCGGACGGTGACCTGGCGGGGGAGGGCGGCCGGGGCGGGCTCGATTCCGGGGGCCTCCATCCGCTACTGTGGGGCCCAGCCCCTCACGTGGCGCTATCTCACCCAACTCCCCCAGGGCCGGAAGGCAGCAAGGGTAAGTGGGCTCTGGCGGGTGCGTGAGGGGCGCTTTGCGTTCCGGGGCGGCGGCGGGCGGCCGTTGTCGGTGGGCCCGGATAACCTCGTAGACGTGTCGTCCCTTGCGCTGTACCGCCGCTATCGCCCCGAGTCGTTCGCCGAGGTCATCGGGCAGGAGCATGTCACTGTCCCGCTGATGCAGGCCCTGCGGAACAACCGGGTCAACCACGCGTACCTGTTCAGCGGGCCGCGCGGGTGTGGAAAGACGACCAGCGCGCGCATCCTGGCCCGCTGCCTCAACTGTGAGCAGGGTCCCACTCCCGATCCCTGCGGCGAGTGCCAGTCCTGCCGCGACCTCGCGCGCAACGGCCCGGGCTCCATCGACGTGATCGAGATCGACGCCGCCTCGCACGGTGGTGTCGACGACGCCCGTGACCTGCGCGAGAAGGCCTTCTTCGGGCCCGCGTCCAGCCGCTACAAGATCTACATCATCGACGAGGCCCACATGGTCACCTCGGCGGGCTTCAACGCCCTGCTGAAGGTGGTCGAGGAGCCGCCGGAGCACCTCAAGTTCATCTTCGCGACGACCGAGCCCGAGAAGGTCATCGGCACCATCCGCTCGCGTACGCACCACTACCCCTTCCGCCTCGTACCGCCCGGCACCCTGCGCGACTACCTCGGCGAGGTGTGCGGCCGCGAGGGGTCGAAGGTCGAGGACGGCGTGCTGCCGCTCGTCGTGCGCGCCGGCGCGGGCTCCGTCCGTGACTCCATGTCCGTCATGGACCAGCTCCTCGCCGGCGCCGGCGAGGAGGGTGTGACGTACGCCATGGCCACCTCCCTGCTCGGCTACACCGAGGGCTCGCTGCTCGACTCCGTCGTGGACGCCTTCGCCGCCGGGGACGGCGCCGCCGCGTTCGAGGTCGTCGACCGGGTGGTCGAGGGCGGGAACGACCCGCGCCGCTTCGTCGCCGACCTGCTGGAGCGGCTGCGCGACCTGGTGATCCTGGCCGCCGTGCCCGACGCCGGCGAGAAGGGGCTCATCGACGCCCCCGCCGACGTGGTGGAGCGGATGCAGGCCCAGGCGTCGGTGTTCGGCGCCGCCGAGCTGAGCCGCGCCGCCGACCTGGTCAACGCCGGGCTGACGGAGATGCGCGGGGCCACCTCGCCGCGCCTCCAGCTGGAGCTGATCTGCGCCCGGGTGCTGCTCCCGGCCGCCTTCGACGACGAGCGGTCCCTCCAGGCCCGGCTCGACCGGCTGGAGCGGAGCGCTCCGCCCGCCGGCGCCGTCTTCGCCGCGCCTGCGGCGGCCGCGCCCGCCATGGGATACGTGCCCGCGCCCGACGCGCACGGCATGGCCCCGGCCGGGCCCGGCGGCGGTGTGGCGGCCGCCCGCGCCGCCGTACGCGGTCCCGTGCCGGACGCCGCGCCGGTGCCCGCTCCCGCGCCCGCCGCGGTGCCGGCCCCCGCGCCCGTGCCGGAGCCGGTGCAGGCCCCCGTGCAGGCCCCGGCTCCCGTCCAGACTCCGCCCGCGCAGGCGCCCGGTGCCTGGCCCGGGGCCGCGCAGCCGGGCAGCGGCGCGCCCGCGCCCGCCGCACCGCCCGCTGCCGCACCCGCCAGCGGGCCGGGTGCCTGGCCCGGTGCCGGCGCCCCTGCCGCGCCCGCCGCACCCGAGCCCGCCGCGGCCCCCGCCGCCGGGCCCGGTGCCTGGCCGGGAGCCGGCGCCTCCGCCGCGCCCGCCGCCGGTGCCTGGCCCACCGCCGCCGCGCCCGGCAGCGGCACCCCGGTGCGGACGCCCGCGCCGGCCCCCGCCCCCGCACAGGCCGCGCCCGCCGCCGCAGGCTCCGCGGCCCCCTCCGCCGAGATGGCGGCCGGTGCCGGGCAGGTCCAGGCGATGTGGCCCGGCGTGCTGGAGGCCGTCAAGAACCGCCGCCGCTTCACCTGGATCCTGCTCAGCCAGAACGCCCAGGTCACCGGCTTCGACGGGACCACCCTCCAGCTCGGCTTCCCCAACCCCGGCGCCCGCGACAACTTCGCGAGCAGCGGCAGCGAGGAGGTCCTCAAGGCCGTGCTCGCCGAGCAGTTCCAGGTGAACTGGAAGATCGACGCCGTCGTCGGCGGAGGCGGCCCCGTCCTCTCGGCGCCCTCGTACGGAGCCCCGGCCGCCCCGGCCTACAGCCCGCCCCCGGCGCCCGCCTACAGCCCGCCGCAGGCTCCGCAGGCCCCCGCCCCGCAGCAGGCCTCGCCGCAGTCGCCGCCCCCTCAGGCGGCCCCCGCGCCGCAGCGGCCCGACCGGCAGGGACCCCCGCCGGTCGCCCCCGAGGACGACGTGCCCGAGGCGGACGACCCCGACCTCGTCGACAGCGCCCTGACCGGACACGACCTGATCGTGCGCGAGCTCGGAGCGACCGTTGTGGAGGAATACACCAACGAGTAGGTCCCCGGTATTGGGTGGCCGCACGAAACCGGCCACGCCGTCCGGGCTACCCTGGGCGGCGTGAAGGTCCTCGTCATCGGCGGCGGCGCCCGCGAACACGCCCTGTGCCGCTCTCTGTCCCTCGACCCCGACGTCTCCGCGCTGTACTGCGCCCCCGGCAACGCCGGCATCGCCGAGGTGGCGGAGCTGCGGCCGGTCGACGCCCTCGACGGCGCCGCGGTCGCCGCGCTCGCCGGCGAACTCGGCGCCGGCCTGGTCGTCGTCGGCCCCGAGGCGCCTCTGGTCGCCGGGGTCGCCGACGCCGTCCGCGCGGCCGGCATCCCCGTCTTCGGCCCGTCCGGCGAGGCCGCGCAGCTGGAGGGCTCGAAGGCCTTCGCCAAGGACGTGATGGCCGCCGCCGGCGTCCCGACCGCCCGCAGCTACGTCTGCACCACCGCCGAGGAGGTCGACGCGGCCCTCGACGCCTTCGGCGCCCCGTACGTGGTCAAGGACGACGGCCTCGCCGCCGGCAAGGGCGTCGTGGTCACCGAGGACCGCGAGGCCGCCCGCGAGCACGCCGCCGCCTGCGACCGCGTCGTCATCGAGGAGTACCTCGACGGCCCCGAGGTCTCCCTCTTCGCCATCACCGACGGCGTCACCGTGCTCCCGCTCCAGCCCGCGCAGGACTTCAAGCGCGCGCTCGACGGCGACCAGGGCCCCAACACCGGCGGCATGGGCGCGTACTCCCCGCTCCCGTGGGCCGACCCGAAGCTGGTCGACGAGGTCCTGGAGACCGTCCTCCAGCCGACCGTGGACGAGCTCCGCCACCGCGGCACCCCGTTCTCCGGGCTGCTCTACGCCGGCCTCGCCCTCACCGGGCGCGGCACCCGCGTCATCGAGTTCAACGCCCGCTTCGGCGACCCCGAGACCCAGGTGGTCCTCGCCCGGCTGCGCACCCCCCTCGCGGGCGTGCTGCTCGGCGCCGCGAACGGCACCCTCGACGCCCTGCCGCCGCTGAACTGGAGCGACGAGGCCGCCGTCACGGTGGTCATCGCCTCGCACAACTACCCCGGCACCCCGCGCACCGGCGACCCGATCGAGGGCCTCGCCGACGTGGCCGCCGAGGACGGGCCCGAGGCGTACGTGCTGCACGCCGGGACCCGCCGGGAGGGCGATGCCGTCGTCAGCGCGGGCGGCCGCGTGCTGTCCGTGACCGCGACCGGCTCCGATCTGGCGCAGGCGCGCGAGCGGGCGTATAAGTCCGTCGCGCGGATCCGGCTCGACGGCGGCCAGCACCGTACGGACATCGCCGCCAAGGCGGCCGAGGGCCGCTGACCAGCAGGCTCGTGAGCATCGGGGGCCCGGGGCGCGACGGCGCGCACCGGGCCCTCGCGTGCGCCCGCGTGCGCCTGCATCCAGCGGCGCTTGAGCGCACCCACCTTTGCCCAAAGCCATTCCATCGGGTGATGGTCCCCTTGTCCGCCTGACGTCCGTCTGCGCCCCAACTAAGGTGCGGCGCAAGCATTCCGGCACATGGCCCACCGGCATTGCGATGTCAGTGGCGGGTGTCACAGTGGGGGAGTGAGCAAAGCCGCCGCAGGGCAGAGGGGGTGAGGTCCGGCCGTGTCCGGAACCGGTTCGATCGCAGAAGTGGGCGTGCCGTCCGCGCGCTCCCGGGCCCTCGCCGTGCTGCGGGTCCGCAGCAGGGCGCTGGCCGCCGTGCTGCTGCCCGCCGCCCTCGCGGTGGTGCTGGTCACCGCCCGGATGACGGGACGGCTGGCCGGTGACCCCTGGCCCGCCGTGACCCTGGCGGTCTGCGCGGTGGCCGTGCTCGTGCTGCTGGCGGGCGGGATCTTCGGTGCCGTGGTGCTGCGGGCGCGTCCCGCCGTGACGCCCACCGTGCCGCTGCCCGAGGCCGCCGCGCCCGACCTGTACCGGCTCGTACGGGACCTGGCCGACCGGATGGGCGTGCCCGCGCCCTCCGCGATAGCCCTGACCCCGGACTGCGACAGCTGGCTGGAGGACCGCAGCCACGCCGCGCACCGCCGGGGCGCGGCGCGCGCGTCCGCCGGCATAGCCGGGCCCGGCGGTCCGGAGTCGCAGCCCGGGGCGGCGCCGGTGCTGGTGATCGGCTCGCCGTTCCTGTGGTGGATGCGGGTCGCGGAGCTGCGGGCCCTGCTCGCGCCCGTCGTCGCCGGTACGGGACCCTCCGCGCACCCGGACATAGCCGACGCGCGGGGCTTCGTCAGGGGTCTGGACGCCGCGGCCGACGTCGGGAGCCGGACCGGGCTCGGCTGGCTCGTCGGCCGGCCCGCCCGGCTGCTGCTGCGGCTGTGCGGGACGGACGCCGCCGAGATGGAGCGCGGGGTGGCCGCGGCCGCCTCGGACCGCGCGCAGGGCGTGGACCAGGGGATGCGCACCGTCGCCCAGGAGCAGGTCGGCCTGGCCTACGCGGGCTGGGACCGGCTGCTGACCCGGGTCGCGCTGCCGGCCTGGCGGATGGGCCGCTGGCCCGCGCATCTGGACGCGGGGGTCGTCTCCGCGCTGACCGAGCTGTCCCGGCGCGACCGGCTGGCGGACGGTTTCGCCTCGCGGCTCGGCGAGCGCCCCGCCTGCGACCTGCTGGAGCAGCCCGGCCTGATCGACGAGGCCGCCTCCCTGCTGGCGGCCCGGCTGTTCCACGGCGGTCCGGCCGAAGCGGGGCCGGACTGGTCGCCGGTGGACTGGGCGGCGTACCCGGAGGAGGTCGTCGACCGGAAGTGGCGTGCGGAGGCGGCCCGGCTGCACGCGGCCCTGGATGCCCTCTCCGTCCCCTCGGGCGGTCTCCCGGTTCCGGCCGACCCGGAGCGTCCCGCCGCCCGGGACACCGCCCGCCCGGCTCCCTCCCCCGCCGCGCAGGGCCCCGCCTCCGCGACGACGGCCGCCGGCCCGGGGCCCGTCCACGACGCCTTCGGCGGGCCGACGCTGGAGCGGGTGCTCGGGTACCTCACGGACCCCGCGGGCGACGGCGCCGCCGGGGAGGCCCTCGCCGGGCGGCTCAGCGGGGACCTCGCGCGGGAGGAACGTACCGCCGACGCCCGCACGGCCGGCCCCGGCAGGGGCGCCGACACCCTGCCCCTGTTCCCGCTCCAGCCCCCGCGCAGCGGCCGGGACCTGCTGGCCGACCACGTGACCGCCCTGGTCTGCTGCGCGGCCGTGGACTCGGCGGGAGCCGCCCCCGGCCTGGACTGGCTCGACGGACCGGTGCTGCTGGCCGGCGGCGAGCGGCGGGCGGACCTCGGCCCCCGGGTGCTCGCCCTCGTCGAGGACGGGGACCCGGAGCCCCTGCGGGACTGGCTCGCGGAGCTGGGCGTGCGCCCGGAGAAGCCCGTCCGCCTGGTCTGAGGGGCCCGCTCCCGCAGGGAGGGGCCGCCACCCCTGGCCGCCACCCCGGCGCCACCCCGCGCGCCACGGCAAGCGGCGCCTTGGGTTCCGTTCCCGTCAATTCGCGACGAACGGTGACGGAGTGAGTGCGTTATGTGATGTGCTGGGACCGGTCGCGACGGCGGTGTCCGAATCCCGCCCCGCGCCACCGTGTCGAGAACGCGTTCGGGGGCGCGAGGGAGGGGAGCGGAATGGGTGCGGACCAGATCCGGCGGTGGGAATCGGGTGCGCTCGCGCACGCGGTGAACGACCCCTTCGGCCAGGGCCCGCTGCCCTGGTTCCGGGGCAGCGAGCTGTACTTCGACGACACGGGCCAGGTCCTCCCCTGGTACGTGGACCCGGCCCTGGCCCCCGGCCGGACCGCCCAGGTCCGCGGCGGCGGCCCCCGTACCGCCGATGACGTCCACCGGCAGATCAAGGGCTTCACCTCCACCGGGGCCGTCGCCCCGGGCGAGGCCATCGACTTCCACATCACCGTGGACCCGCCCCAGCAGTTCCAGGTCGACGTCTACCGCATCGGCCACTACGGCGGGGACGGCGCCTCCAAGATCACCACCAGCCCCCGGCTGTCCGGCATCGTCCAGCCGCCCCCGCTCACCGCCGACCGCACGGTCTCCTGCCACCACTGGTGGCAGTCCTGGCGGCTCCAGGTCCCCTCGTACTGGAGCGTCGGCGCCTACGTGGCCGTCCTCACCACCGCCGACGGCTACCGCTCCCACATCCCCTTCACGGTCCGCGACGACCACCCCGCAGACCTCCTGCTCCTGCTCCCCGACATCACCTGGCAGGCCTACAACCTCTACCCCGAGGACGGCCGCACCGGCGCCAGCCTCTACCACGCCTGGGACGAGGACGGCCGGCTGCTCGGCGAGCGGGACGCCGCGACCACCGTCTCCTTCGACCGCCCCTACGCGGGGGCCGGCCTGCCCCTGCACGTCGGCCACGCCTACGACTTCATCCGCTGGGCCGAGCGCTACGGCTACGACCTCGCCTACGCCGACACCCGCGACCTGCACGCCGGCCGCGTCGACCCCACCCGCTACCGGGGCCTGGTCTTCCCCGGCCACGACGAGTACTGGTCGCTGCCCATGCGCCGCACCGTCGAGCGCGCCCGCGACCACGGCACCTCGCTGGTCTTCCTCTCCGCCAACACCATGTACTGGCAGGTCGAGCTGGCCCCCTCGCCCTCCGGCGTGCCCGACCGGCTCCTGACCTGCCGAAAACGCCGCGGCCCCGGCCGCCCCAGCCTGTGGCGCGAGGTCGACCGCCCGGAGCAGCAGCTGCTCGGCATCCAGTACGCGGGCCGGGTCCCGGAGCCCGCGCCGCTGATCGTGCGCAACGCCACGCACTGGCTCTGGGACTCCACCGGAGCCGGCGAGAACGACGAGCTCGACGGACTGGTGGCGGGCGAGGCCGACCGGTACTTCCCGCGCACCCAGCTCCCCGAGCACCAGGACCGGATCCTGCTCGCCCACTCCCCGTACCTGGACGGCGAGGGCGCCAAGCGCCACCAGGAGACCTCCCTCTACCGGGCCCCCAGCGGAGCCCTCGTCTTCGCCTCCGGCACCTTCGCCTGGTCCCCCGCCCTGGACCGCCCGGGCCACGTCGACGAACGGATCCAGCGGGCGACGGCCAACCTCCTCGACCGGATCTGCAAGCGGGACTGACCCCCGCCCGCACGGCGGCGGAGCCCCCGCCCGGACCCCCTGCCCGGGGCACGGCACCCCGTGCGGGAGAATGGTCCCGCGCCCCGCGCTCGTACAGAACCACAGGGAGACCCCGTGCCCGGATTCGTCGAAAAGCCCGAGCCGGTGCAGGTGCCCGGCCTCGTCCACCTCCACACCGGCAAGGTCCGCGACCTCTACCGCGGCGAGGACGGCAACCTCGTCATGGTCGCCAGCGACCGCATCTCCGCCGCCGACTGGGTGCTGCCCACCGAGATCCCGGAGAAGGGCCGCATCCTCACGCAGCTCTCCCTCTGGTGGTTCGACCAGCTCGCCGACCTGGTCCCCAACCACGTCGTCAGCACCGACCTGCCCGCCGGCGCCCCCGCCGACTGGGAGGGCCGCACGCTGGTCTGCAAGAGCCTCGACATGGTCCCGGTCGAGTGCGTGGCCCGCGGCTACCTCACCGGCTCCGGCCTCAAGGAGTACGTCCAGTCCCGCACGGTCTGCGGACTCGCCCTCCCCGAGGGCCTGGTGGACGGCTCAGAGCTGCCCGCCCCGATCTTCACCCCGGCCGCCAAGGCCGAGGTCGGCGACCACGACGAGAACGTCTCCTACGAGGAGGTCGCCCGCACCACCGGCGCCGAGACGGCGGCGCTGCTGCGCCAGACCACCCTCGCCGTCTACGGGCGGGCCCGCGACATCGCCCGCGAGCGCGGCATCATCCTCGCGGACACCAAGTTCGAGTTCGGCTTCGACGCGGACGGCACGCTCATCGCCGCCGACGAGGTCCTCACCCCGGACTCGTCCCGCTTCTGGCCCGCCGACCAGTGGCAGCCGGGCCGCACGCAGCCCTCGTTCGACAAGCAGTACGTCCGCGACTGGCTGGCCTCCCCGGCCTCCGGCTGGGACTCCAAGGGCGAGCTGCCGCCGCCGGTGCTCCCGCAGGAGGTCGTGGCGCAGACCCGCGCCAAGTACGTCGAGGCCTACGAGCGCCTCACCGGCCAGACCTGGAGCTGATACGACGAAGGCCCCGATCAACCGATCGGGGCCTTCGTTCACTGAGCGGACAACGCGACTCGAACGCGCGACATCCACCTTGGCAAGGTGGTGCTCTACCAACTGAGCTATGTCCGCCTGTGCGCCGTAGCGCGATGCCTACTATACCCAACCTCGGGACCGGGCGAGACGCACTGCCGTGTGCCGGTTCTCCGCGCCCAGCTTCATGGCCGCCGAGGAGAGGTAGTTCCGCACCGTTCCCTGGGACAGCGAGGCCCGCTCCGCGATCTCCGCGATGGGCGCCCCGTCGGCCGCGAGTTCCAGCACCTCCGCCTCGCGGGCCGTCAGCGGGGAGTCCCCCGCGCTGATCGCGTCGGCCGCCAACTCCGGGTCCACGTAACGGCCTCCGGCGTGCACGGTGCGGATCAGCTCGGCCAGCCGCTGCGCCGAGACCGTCTTCGGGGCGAAGGCCCGCACCCCCGCCGCGAGGGCCCGCTTCAGATGCCCGGGACGGCCGTGGCTGGTCACGATCATGACCTTGCAGTCGGGCAGTTCCGCCCGCAGGGACGTGGCGACGCTCACACCGTCCGCCCCCGGCATCTGGAGGTCCAGCACCGCCACGTCCGGCCGGTGCGCGCGCGCCATGGCGAGCGCCTCCGGCCCGGAGGCCGCCTCGGCGACGACCGCGAGATCGTCCTCCAGTCCCAGCAGGGCGGCCAGCGCCCCCCGGATCAGGTGCTCGTCATCGGCCAGAAGTACCCGTACGGGGTTCACGCCCGCACCTCCGTTCGTCGTGCGTCCAGCGGTATCTCGGCCCGCAGCCGGAACCGGCCGCCGCCGGCCGGTCCCGCGTGCAGGGTCCCGTCCACGGCCGCGAGCCGCTCCCGCAGTCCCGCGAGCCCGGATCCGGGCGGTCCGGCGGGTGCCTCGGGCACCCCGTCGTTCTCCACCAGCAGCGTCAGGGTGCCCGCGGCCTCCCGGTCCGTCAGCCGGATCAGGCAGCTGCGGGCGTCCCCGTGCCGCAGTACGTTCGTGGTCGCCTCGCGGACCACCCAGCCGAGCGCCGACTGCACCTCGGCCGGCAGCCCCCGCGCGGGAGTGGAGAGCTCGACCCGGCAGTCCATCCCGGCCGCGCTCAGCACCCCGCGGGCGCCCTCCAGTTCCACCGCGAGGTCCGCCTCCCGGTAGCCGCGCACCACGTCGCGCACCTCCATCTGCGACTCGCGCGCGATCCGCTGCACCTCGATCATCTGGTCGACGGCCTCGGGGCGTTCGCGCCGGGCCAGCTGCACCGCCAGCTCGCTCTTGAGGGCGATGACCGCCAGGTTGCGGCCCATCACGTCGTGCAGGTCCCGCCCGAACCGCAGCCGTTCCTCCGCGACCGCCAGCCGGGCCTGGATCTCCCGGGCGCGGTCGAGCTCGTAGACGGTGCGCAGCAGCCATCCGGAGAACCCGCAGGTGAAGGCGAGGAAGGCGCAGGTGATCAGGATCCCGAGGAAGTACCCGACGACCTCGTTCAGCGACAGGCCCAGCGCGGCGACGGCCGCCGCCGTCCCCGCGGCCGCGGCCGGGGGGACGTAGGCCATGTGCCGGACCCGCTCCAGGGTCAGCACCAGCGATCCGCAGCCGAAGCAGCTCACCCCGACCGCCAGTCCGGGGGCCGCCGCATCGGGGAGCCCGGCGAACCGGCGCAGGCACAGGAACAGCAGGACGGCCGCGGCGGTCAGCACCGAGGTGACGACCGCGAACCGCACCGGCCGTTCACGGCGGCCGGTGACGAAGTCCAGGGCCCGGGAGGAGAGGAACCCGACGAGGACGGAGTGCGCGCAGACCACCACGAAGGCCGCCACCGACGGCGCCAGCGGCCCCGGCGAGGAGGGGTCGCGGACGGTGAAGGCCATCGACCCGAAGGAGACGATCTCCACCAGCACGAAGAAGTGGAACGACCAGCGCGTGTACACCTCGACCTTGCCCGCACTGCTGCGGTTCTTCCACCACCCGGTCAGTTTCGACACGGCCCCTACCCCCGGCTCTTGCCTCTGGTCCAACGGCGCGGTTCCCGGCGGAAGCGCCGTTGGACAGCATGCTCCAAGCCTCGCGGCGGTCCGGGCGGGGGAGCAGTGCGCGCTGTCATGAGCGGCGATGACATTTGTCATCGGGACGTGGGCCAACGACAAAGGCCCCGATCCGAAGATCGGGGCCTTTGTCATCTGAGCGGACGACGCGACTCGAACGCGCGACATCCACCTTGGCAAGGTGGTGCTCTACCAACTGAGCTACGTCCGCAAGCGCAGCGACGGCTTGTGGGCCGTTCACTGTGTGCCTCACTCTACCTGATCCACAACCGTGGTCGGTAAAGCGATGCAGAGCGGGTGACAGGGATTGCACACTGCGCCTCCCCCCTGGAAGGGGGGTGTTCTGCTACTGAACTACACCCGCACGACTTCGGTTCCCGGCTTTTCGGCCTGGCCCCTCGGCGTGATCCACACACTAGCCGATCGGAGGGGGTGCATGGCAAATCCGGGGTCAGTGGGCTTCGTTGTAGGCCGCGTAGACGGCCTTCGGGATGCGCCCCCGCGGGGGGACGTCGTGCCCGTTGGAGCGCGCCCAGGCCCGGACGACCGCCGGGTCGGGGGCCACGGAGGTGTGCTTGAAGGCCTTGCCCGAGCGGGACTGGCGGCGGCCGGCGGCGACGAAGGGGGCCAGGCCCTTCCGCAGTTTCTTTGCGTTCGCCACATTGAGGTCGATCTCGTAGGACTTACCGTCCAGGGCGAACGTCACCGTTTCCGCCGCTTCCCCGCCGTCGAGGTCGTCGGAGATCGTGACTACTACGCGCTGCGCCACGGATATCGGTCCCTTCGTGCGCGTCGCCGCGCGTGCTGACGTGCGGTGATGTCGCCTGTGTGGATGTTTCGGTGGAATGCGTCAAACCGTAGGAATCCCGGCTGTTTCCTTTGTACCGCGATTCCCATTGAATTGCGAAGCCCAGTTAATTCCTCCCGCGTGTCCCGCCGCAATCCCGGGCGCGTGGTTTTCCGGTGGATTTTGCGAAGCGTTGGTGAAGCCGAAACGGGCCCGGGATCCCCGCCGCCCGATATCTACCCGCGTAGAAATTTCGGACGGGTACGCTGAGGGAACCGCCTTGCACCAACCACCTCATCGGGAGTGCCAGTGGCACGCGTCGTAGTCGACGTCATGCTCAAGCCGGAGATCCTCGACCCCCAGGGCCAGGCGGTGCAGCGTGCACTGCCGCGCCTGGGCTTCGAGGGGATCGCCGACGTCCGCCAGGGGAAGCGCTTCGAACTGGAAGTGGAGGGACCGGTCGACCAGGCCGCCCTCGACCGCATCCACAAGATGGCCGAAACGTTCCTCGCCAACACCGTCATCGAAGACTTCACCGTGAAGGTCGAGGCCTGACGGTGACCACTCGCATCGGTGTCGTCACGTTCCCCGGAACGCTCGACGACCGTGACTCGCTGCGCGCCGTCCGCCTCGCGGGGGCCGAGCCGGTCTCGCTGTGGCACCGCGACAAGGACCTGCACCAGGTCGACGCGGTCGTCCTCGCGGGCGGCTTCTCCTACGGGGACTACCTGCGCGCCGGGGCCATCTCCCGCTTCTCGCCGGTGATGGAGACCATCATCGAGCAGGCCAGGGGCGGCATGCCCGTCCTCGGCATCTGCAACGGCTTCCAGGTCCTCACCGAGGCCCACCTGCTGCCGGGGGCGATGCTCCGCAACAACCACCTCCACTTCATCTGCCGCGACCAGAAGCTGCGGGTGGAGAACGCGGACACCGCGTGGACCGGCGACTACACCGCCGGCCAGGAGATCTCCGTCCCGCTCAAGAACATGGACGGCCGGTACGTAGCCGACGAGCGCACGCTCGACGAACTGGAGGCCGAGGGCCGAGTGGCCTTCCGGTACCTGGACGTCAACCCCAACGGCTCGCTGCGCGACATCGCCGGCATCACCAACGCCGAGGGCAACGTCGTCGGCCTCATGCCGCACCCCGAGCACGCGGTCGAGCCGCTGATCGGGACGGGCCGCACCGACGGCCTCCCGTTCTTCACCTCGGTCCTGAAGAAGCTGGTCAACGCATGAGCCTCGACACGGTCAAGAACGCGACGGAGACCCCGGACGCCTCGCAGCCCTGGAAGGAACTCGGCCTCAAGGAGGACGAGTACGCCCGCATCCGCGAGATCCTCGGCCGCCGCCCCACCGGCGCCGAGCTGGCCATGTACTCCGTCATGTGGTCCGAGCACTGCTCGTACAAGAGCAGCAAGGTCCACCTGCGCCAGTTCGGCGAGAAGGTCCCGGAGAACGACGCCATGCTCGTCGGCATCGGCGAGAACGCCGGCGTCGTCGACGTCGGCCAGGGCTACGCGGTCACCTTCAAGGTCGAGTCGCACAACCACCCGTCGTACATCGAGCCCTACCAGGGCGCGGCCACCGGCATCGGCGGCATCGTCCGCGACATCCTCGCCATGGGCGCCCGCCCGGTCGCCGTCGTCGACCCGCTGCGCTTCGGCGCGGCCGACCACCCCGACACCAAGCGCGTCCTGCCGGGCGTGGTCGCGGGCATCGGCGGCTACGGCAACTGCCTGGGCCTGGCCAACATCGGCGGCGAGGTCGTCTTCGACGAGTGCTACCAGGGCAACCCGCTGGTCAACGCCGGCTGCATCGGCGTGATGAAGCACGAGGACATCCACCTCGCCAAGGCCTCCGGCCCCGGCAACAAGGTCATCCTCTACGGCGCCCGCACCGGCGGCGACGGCATCGGCGGCGTCTCGGTCCTCGCGTCCGAGACCTTCGACGACACCAAGCCGACCAAGCGCCCGGCGGTCCAGGTCGGCGACCCCTTCCAGGAGAAGCTCCTCATCGAGTGCACCCTGGAGATCTTCAAGGAGAAGCTGGTCGCCGGCATCCAGGACCTCGGCGGCGCCGGGCTCTCCTGCGCCACGAGCGAGCTGGCCTCGGCCGGTTCCGGCGGCATGCGGGTCGAGCTGGACACCGTCCCGCTGCGCGACGCGACGCTCTCGCCCGAGGAGATCCTCATGAGCGAGTCGCAGGAGCGCATGTGCGCGATCGTCGAGCCGCAGTACGTCGACCGCTTCATGGAGATCTGCGAGAAGTGGGACGTCATCGCCACCGTCATCGGTGAGGTGACCGACGGCGAGCGCCTGGAGATCTTCTGGCACGGCGAGCAGATCGTGGACGTGCCCCCGGGCACCGTCGCCCACGAGGGCCCGGTCTACGAGCGCCCGTACGCCCGTCCCTCCTGGCAGGACGCCCTCCAGGCCGACGACGCGGGCCTGCTGCCCCGCCCGCAGACCTCCGAGGAGCTCCGCGCGCAGGTCCTGGCCCTGGTCTCCTCCCCGAACCAGGCCTCCAAGTCCTGGGTCACCGACCAGTACGACCGCTTCGTCCAGGGCAACACCGTCCTGGCGCAGCCCGAGGACGCGGGCATGGTCCGCATCGACGAGGAGTCCAACCTCGGCGTCGCCATGTCCACCGACGGCAACGGCCGCTACGCCAAGCTCGACCCGTACGCGGGCGCGCAGCTGGCGCTGGCGGAGTCGTACCGCAACGTCGCCGCGACCGGCGCGAAGCCCCTGGCGATCTCCAACTGCCTGAACTTCGGCTCCCCCGAGGACCCGGACGTCATGTGGCAGTTCGCCGAGGCCACCCGCGGTCTCGCGGACGGCTGCCTGGAGCTGGGCACCCCGGTCACCGGCGGCAACGTCTCCCTCTACAACCAGACGGGCGACGTCGCGATCCACCCGACCCCGGTCGTGGCGGTCCTCGGCGTCATCGACGACGTCAACCGCCGCACGCCGATGGCGTTCGGGGAGGCCGGCCAGCTGCTGTACCTGCTGGGCGACACCTCCGAGGAGTTCGGCGGCTCGGCCTGGTCCCAGGTCGTCCACGGCCACCTCGGCGGCCTGCCGCCCAAGGTGGACCTGGGCCGCGAGAAGCTGCTCGGCGAGATCCTGATCTCGGCGTCCCGCGACGGCATGGTCGACGCGGCGCACGACCTGTCCGACGGCGGCGTGATCCAGGCGCTCACCGAGTCCTGCCTCAAGGGCGGCAACGGCGCGCGGATCGTCGTCCCCGAGGGCCTGGACGCCTTCACCTTCCTGTTCTCCGAGTCCGCGGGCCGCGCCATCGTGGCGGTCCCGCGCAGCGAGGAGCTCCGCTTCACCGACATGTGCGGCGCGCGGGGCCTGCCGGCCACCCGCATCGGCGTGGTGGACGGCGAGGAGATCGAGGTCCAGGGCGAGTTCACCCTCCCCCTGGCGGAACTCCGCGAGGCGCACGAGGCGACCATCCCCGGTCTGCTGGCCTGATCGCCCCCGGTCGTACGAGGCCCCGTCCGCACGGTGTGCGGGCGGGGCCCCGGCATGTCGGCGCCGTCGCGGGGCGCCCCAGTAGGGTCGGGTCATGTCGCCCGCCAAGAAGAAGCAGCGCAGCTACGACGACGCGAGGATCCGCGCGGCCGTCACCGCCCAGTTCGGTCATGTCGCCCGCGCAGTAAGGGACTTGGGGCCCGAGGAGCTGGCGCGGCCCAGCGGGGTCGGGGAGTGGAGCGTCGGGGAGCTCGCCGGGCACATCGCCTGGATCGCGGACTCGCTGGCCGGGGGGCTGGCCCGGCCGCCGGCCGCCGTCGCCGAGCTGAGCGCCGTCGAGTGGCCCTTCGCCACCGCCTCCCTCGCCGGGAAGATCTCCGAGGCCGCCCGGGAGACCCTGTCCGGCGCCCCGGTCGCCGAGCTGTTCGAGCGGGCGGGCGCGCGGATGGCCGCGGCCCTGGAGGCGAACCCCGGCAGCCGGGTGATGGACCTGTGGATCGGGGACATGACCCTCGCCGACTTCCTGGTCACCCGGACCGTGGAGCTCGTGGTGCACACCGACGACCTGAACCGGGCCACCGGCCTGGACGTCCCCGTCGACCGGCAGGCCCTCGCCGCCTGCACCCGGCTGCTCGCCGACGCCCTCGCCGTGAAGGCGCCCGGCGGCTCGGTGGAGGTGCGGATCCCGCCCTTCGCGGTGGTCCAGTGCGTCGAGGGGCCCCGGCACACCCGGGGCACCCCGCCCAACGTGGTCGAGACCGACCCGCTGACCTGGCTCCGGCTCGCGACGGGCCGCACCGGCTGGGCCGAGGCCCTGGACGCGGCGCGGGTCAGCGCGAGCGGTGAGCGGGCCGACCTGTCCGGGCTGCTGCCGCTGATGAGCTGAGCCGATGGGCTGGGGGGAACCCGCCGGGGGTCCGGGCCGTCCCAGGGGCATGCGCATCCTCAGGCACCCCCGGGGGGCCGCCGCGGGCGGGCTGGTCCTCGTCTTCGTCCTGGCCCTGGCCGGCTGCGCCGGGACCCCGAGCGGGACCGACACCCCGATGCCCGCACCGGCCTCCGCCACGCCCCCGGCGGCCGACGCCCCGCTGACCGTGACGGAGTGGACGGTGACCGCCCTGTCCGGGGTCCCGGTCCCCGCCGGGGCGGCCGGCCGGGCCCGGTTCGCCCTCGCCCCCGACGGCACCGCCGGCGGCAGCCTCGGCTGCAACCGGTTCAGCGCCGGGGCCGCCGTCGCGGGACCCAGCGTCACCTTCGGGCCGCTGACCAGCACCCGGATGGCCTGCGAGGGCCCGCCCGGCGAGGTCGAGCGGACCCTGACCGGGCTGTTCGCCGCGGGCCCGCTCACCTGGCAGGTCCGGGGCCGCACCCTCACCCTCACCGCCGCCGACGGCAGGTCCCTGACGGCGGAGGCGGGCTCGGCGGCCGAATGAGACCGGCCGCGAGACCGGCCGCGAGGCCGACCGCGAGACCGACCGCGAGACCGGCCGGGGGCCGACCGGGAGGCCGGTCAGGGACCCGGCCGGGGGACCGGCCCCGCGTCCGGTCAGGACGGGTACGGGAGCAGCCCCGCGTCCGTCCGCTCCCAGGCCGTCCTCAGCTCGGCCAGCCGGGCCGGCTCCGCCGCCGCCCGGTCGGCCTGCTCGCGCAGGTCCCCGGCCAGGTCGAACAGCTGGTCGCGGCCCGACTTGCCCCGGTAGTACTTCCAGTTCCCGCGCCGCAGCGCCCGCTCCCCGCGCACCCGCCAGAACAGGTCCCGCTCGGCCGGCCGCTCCCCGCGCAGCAGGTACCCGGCCAGGCTCACCCCGTCCAGCGGGTACGCCGGGTGCGGCCGGGTCCCGGCCAGCTCCAGCAGGGTCGCCGTCCAGTCGGGGCTGAACACGGGGACCCGGCTGACCTGGCCGCCGTCGATCCGGGCGGGCCAGCGCAGGATGTTCGGCACCCGGATCCCCCCCTCCTGGAGGGAGGCCTTGTTGCCGGAGAGGGGCCAGTTGTACGAGAAGCGCTCGCCGCCGTTGTCGCTGCCGAAGACGACGAGGGTGTCCTCCTCCTGGCCCGAGCGCCGCAGCGCGTCCAGCACCTTGCCCACCGAGCGGTCCAGGTCCTCCACCATCTGCTTGTACTTCTCCACCGAGCCGCCGTCCTGGTGCCACAGCGCCCGGGCGTCGCCCGCCTTGATCCGCCGGACGATCTCGGCGCTCTCCGCGGTGTCACCGTCGGCTATCCACGGCCAGTGCGGGGTGGTGAAGTTCAGGTTCAGCAGCCACGGCTTCCCGTGGTGGTCGCGGGAGACGTACTCGCTCGCCCGCTCCGTGATGATCCTCGTGTAGTAGCGCAGGTCCTTGTACTCGGCGTCGCCCTCGTACAGGTCGTACTCGCCGCCCAGGCCCAGCTTGGAGTAGTACTCCAGCGCCCCGCCGAAGTTCCCGAAGAACTCCTCCCAGCCCGACTTGGTCGGGCTGTAGTCCGGCAGGTAGCCCGCGTGCCACTTGCCGATCAGGGCGGTGGCGTACCCGGCCCCCCGCAGCAGCGAGGCCAGCGTCGGGTGCGTCGGGTCCAGGCCGACCGACCTGTCCGCGATCGGCTCGGCCAGCCCGCCCTTCGTACGGGCCGGGTAGCGCCCGGTGTAGAGGCTGAAGCGGGTCGGGGAGCAGGTCGCGGAGCCCGAGTAGGCGTCGGTGAACCGGACCCCCTGGCGGGCGAGCCGGTCCAGGTTCGGGGTCTTGATGTGCGGGGAGCCGTACGAGGACAGGTCGGCCCAGCCGAGGTCGTCTCCCAGGATGAACAGGATGTTCGGGCGGCGCGAGCGGCGCTCGCGGGCGGCCCGGAAGTCACGCTCCCCGGGAGCGGCCTCACGGGCGTCGGCGGACCGGTCGGCGGCCTCGGCGGGAACCGCTCCCAGCCCCGCCGCGGCGACCGCCGCGGTCGCTCCGACGGCGCCGCCGAAGGCACGGCGGGACAGCTTGCTGTTGTGCGAAGACACGAGTACTCCAAGGCGCGGCTCGCCCGCCCGCCGCCGGCGGGGCGCGGGACGGCGCGCGGCGCGGCGGGGCAGGCCGGGGCGAGGCGGAAATGTGAAAAGGGGAAGAAGAGTTGCGGCTACGCGAAACAGCGACACATGGCGCTCGCGACACGGACCAGGTCAACGTGTCGGCGCTCGACGAGGGTGACGGCACGGTCACCGAGGGGCTGCATGGGGCGAGAGCCTGTACGAATTCACTCGTAGATGTCAACAAAAGATCGAATAGCGAGACGGAGGCATCCCGTCACCCTCTGTGCTGTGACATTTCCCGGCCATCCCCAATTCGGACCAGTGGTCGATCTCGCCTACACTCGGGGGCGTGCCTCGTGGTGATGGACGACTCAACCACGACCTGCTCCCCGGCGAGAAGGGCCCCCAGGACGCTTGCGGCGTCTTCGGTGTCTGGGCTCCGGGTGAAGAGGTCGCCAAGCTCACCTACTTCGGACTGTATGCACTGCAGCACCGCGGACAAGAGTCCGCGGGAATCGCTGTGAGCAACGGTTCCCAGATCCTCGTCTTCAAGGACATGGGCCTCGTGTCCCAGGTCTTCGACGAAACCTCCCTCGGATCCCTCCAAGGTCATATCGCGGTCGGTCACGCCCGCTACTCGACCACCGGAGCCTCCGTCTGGGAGAACGCTCAGCCCACCTTCCGGGCGACCGCCCACGGCTCCATTGCCCTGGGTCACAACGGCAACCTGGTGAACACCGCCGAGCTCGCCGAGATGGTCGCCGACCTCCCCCGTCAGGACGGCCGCGCCACCCAGGTGGCGGCCACCAACGACACCGACCTGGTGACCGCCCTGCTCGCCGGCCAGACCGACGACGAGGGCAGGCCCCTGACCATCGAGGAGTCGGCCGCCAAGGTCCTCCCGCAGGTCAAGGGCGCCTTCTCGCTGGTCTTCATGGACGAGGGAACCCTCTACACCGCCCGTGACCCGCAGGGCATCCGCCCGCTGGTCCTCGGCCGCCTGGAGCGCGGCTGGGTGGTCGCGAGCGAGACCGCCGCCCTCGACATCTGCGGCGCCAGCTTCGTCCGCGAGGTCGAGCCGGGCGAGCTCATCGCGATCGACGAGAACGGCCTGCGCACCTCGCGCTTCGCGGAAGCGAAGCCCAAGGGCTGCGTGTTCGAGTACGTCTACCTGGCGCGCCCGGACACCGACATCGCCGGCCGCAACGTCTACCTCTCGCGCGTCGAGATGGGCCGGCGCCTCGCCAAGGAGGCCCCGGTCGACGCCGACCTGGTGATAGCGACGCCGGAGTCCGGCACGCCCGCCGCCGTCGGCTACGCGGAGGCCAGCGGGATCCCGTACGGCTCCGGCCTGGTCAAGAACGCCTACGTCGGCCGGACCTTCATCCAGCCCTCGCAGACGATCCGCCAGCTCGGCATCCGCCTCAAGCTCAACCCGCTCAAGGAAGTCATCCGGGGCAAGCGCCTCGTCGTCGTCGACGACTCGATCGTCCGCGGCAACACCCAGCGCGCCCTCGTGAAGATGCTCCGCGAGGCCGGCGCGGCCGAGGTCCACATCCGGATCTCCTCGCCGCCGGTGAAGTGGCCGTGCTTCTTCGGCATCGACTTCGCCACCCGGGCCGAGCTGATCGCCAACGGCATGACGGTCGACGAGATCGCCACGTCGCTGGGCGCGGACTCGCTCTCGTACATCTCGCTCGACTCGATGATCGAGGCGACCACCATCCAGAAGCCCAACCTCTGCCGTGCCTGCTTCGACGGCGAGTACCCCATGGAGCTGCCCGACCCGCAGCTCCTGGGCAAGCAGCTCCTGGAGAGCGAGCTCGCGGGCGGCACCGACGCCGCCGACGCGCTCCGCCGGCCGTAGGCCCGTGGGCCGGCCCGCCACGGGCCGGCCCGGCTCCACCTGCGCCGAGCCCTGTCTTTGAGGCTTCTCCCGGGGCCCGGCACCACACGCAGCAACGACACGAAAGCTCTCGCCTGTCATGACAGAGAAGACCACCGGTGCCAGCTACGCAGCCGCCGGCGTCGACATCGAAGCGGGAGACCGCGCCGTCGAGCTCATGAAGGAGTGGGTGAAGAAGACGCAGCGCCCCGAGGTCCTCGGCGGCCTCGGCGGCTTCGCCGGCCTCTTCGACGCCTCCGCCCTCAAGCGCTACGAGCGCCCCCTGCTGGCCTCGGCGACGGACGGCGTCGGCACCAAGGTGGACATCGCCCGCCAGATGGGCGTGTACGACACGATCGGCCACGACCTGGTCGCCATGGTCATGGACGACATCGTCGTCTGCGGTGCCGAGCCGCTCTTCATGACGGACTACATCTGCGTCGGCAAGGTCCACCCCGAGCGCGTCGCGGCCATCGTCAAGGGCATCGCCGAGGGCTGCGTCCTCGCCGGCTGCGCCCTGGTCGGCGGCGAGACCGCCGAGCACCCGGGCCTGCTCGGACCGGACGACTTCGACGTCGCGGGCGCCGGCACCGGCGTGGTGGAGTACGACCGCCTCCTGGGCGCCGATCGCATCCGTACGGGGGACGCCGTCATCGCGATGGCCTCGTCCGGCCTTCACTCGAACGGGTACTCGCTCGTCCGGCACGTCCTCCTCGACCGCGCGGGCATGTCCCTCGACCGGCACGTCGAGGAGCTCGGCCGGACCCTCGGCGAGGAGCTGCTGGAGCCGACCAAGATCTACTCGCTGGACTGCATGGCCCTCACCCGCACGGCCGAGGTCCACGCGTACTCGCACATCACCGGCGGCGGCCTCGCCGCGAACCTGGCCCGCGTCATCCCGGACCACCTGCACGCCACCGTCGACCGCTCCACCTGGACCCCGGGCGCGGTCTTCGACCTGGTCGGCAAGGCCGGGGACGTCGAGCGGCTGGAGCTGGAGAAGACCCTGAACATGGGCGTCGGCATGATGGCCGTGGTCCCGCAGGAGTCGGTGGACGTGGCCCTGACCGCGCTGGCCGACCGGGGCGTCGAGGCCTGGGTCGCCGGCGAGATCCTGGACCGGGGCGACCACACCGAGGGTGCGACCCTGACCGGCGACTACGCGGTCTGAGCAGCGCTAAAACCCGGTCCGGGGCATGGCCCTGGACCGGGTTTCGGCATTTTCAGCTTTCAGCCAGCAAGAGCTGGGCTGTGCAGACGCTCACGCAGAGGTGCTGTGCGTCAAGCCCCGCGACGGTGCGCCGTCGGACCGGACTCTTCGTCCTCGTCCTCGTCGTCATCGTCGTAGAGATCCGCGTACTTGGCGTACGGGTCGTCGTCGTCCAGATCGTCATCGACTTCGACCGGCGCGCTGATCAGCGGCTCTGTCGGCGATGCGCCCAGCTCATTGGCCAGACGCGAGAGGTCAGTCCCGCCGCTGTTGTACTTCAGCTGGCGGGCGACCTTTGTCTGCTTGGCCTTGGCCCGGCCGCGCCCCATGGCTCGACCCCCTCGGTGACGGGGCTCGACGGCCCCAGAGTCTGACACGCGTTCATGGTTCGGAGCGGGCTCTCCGTGGAGAGACCGTCCGTAGGGGTTTAACGGTACCTGCTTCCGCGGCCATACGGTACGCCGCCCGCATGACGTGCCTCTCCACAGAACCAGCGGGACACCCCGTACTCGCTGGTCAGCTGCGATTTTAACGCTTTCCTGGCCGCCGACCCGCCGAAGCGCAGTGAGTTCCGTCTCGCCGCGCTCCGGCGGGTCACCGGCGGGGGTCCGGCCGGACCCCGGTGGGGCTATGCCGTGCGGGCCGCGGCGCGGGCGGCGAGGGCGTCGGCCATCCGCTGCTCGGCGATCCGGTCGGCCGCGGCGGCCGGCGGGATCCCGTCATCCTTCGCACGTGCGAATATGGCCAGGGTGGTGTCGAAGATCTTCGAGGCCTTGGCCTTGCACCGGTCGAAGTCGAAGCCGTGCAGCTCGTCGGCGACCTGGATCACGCCACCCGCGTTGACCACGTAGTCCGGGGCGTAGAGGATCCCGCGGTCCGCGAGGTCCTTCTCCACGCCCGGGTGGGCCAGCTGGTTGTTCGCCGCGCCGCACACGACCGTGGCCGTGAGCACCGGGACGGAGGCGTCGTTGAGGGCGCCGCCCAGCGCGCAGGGGGCGTAGATGTCGAGCCCCTCGGTGCGGATGAGGGCCTCGGTGTCGGCGACGGCCGAGACCTTGCCGCCGGGGTGCTTGTCGAGGATCTCGCGGACGGACTCCTCGCGGACGTCCGTGATCACGACCTCCGCGCCGTCCTCCAGCAGGTGCTCGACCAGGTGCCGGCCGACCTTGCCGACGCCCGCGACGCCGACCTTGCGGCCGCGCAGGGTCGGGTCGCCCCACAGGTGCTGGGCGCTGGCGCGCATGCCCTGGAAGACGCCGAACGCGGTGAGCACCGAGGAGTCGCCGGCGCCGCCGTTCTCGGGGGAGCGGCCGGTGGCCCAGCGGGTCTCGCGGGCGACGACGTCCATGTCGGCCACGTACGTGCCGACGTCGCAGGCGGTGACGTAGCGGCCGCCCAGGGACTCCACGAAGCGGCCGTAGGCCAGCAGGAGTTCCTCGCTCTTCAGGACGGAGGGGTCGCCGATGATCACGGCCTTGCCGCCGCCGAGGTCGAGACCGGCGAGGGCGTTCTTGTACGACATGCCGCGCGAGAGGTTCAGCGCGTCACGGACGGCCTCCTCGTCGGAGGCGTACGCGTGGAAGCGCGTACCGCCGAGGGCGGGGCCCAGGGCGGTGGAGTGGATGGCGATGACGGCCTTGAGTCCGGTGGCCCGGTCCTGGCACAGCACGACTTGCTCGTGGCCGCCCTGCTCACTGCGGAACAGGGTGTGCAGGACGCCGTCGGTCATTTCGGTCACGGTGGTGACTCCCATGGAAGAGATGCGGCGGAAAGACGCCCGCCCTGCGGGTGGGGGAGGGCGCACTGGGAGCAGAGTAAGACCTGTGGCGGGCGCCGGTACCCCTTGTCCGGGGATCGGAACACTCCCGGGTTTCCGCCCGGCTCCCCGCCTCCCGCCCACCGCCCGCGAGTTGGAGGTGAACCGGGCCCCCGAAGCGGGGAGGACGAGGGGGTGAGCGAATCCCCCGACCTCCGGCCGCCGTCCGCGCGGCCCGCGCCGACGGTCCCGTACGCCTCCTACCTGAGGGTCTACGAGCCCCTGGCCTCCTTCCCCGAACCGGAGCGCACGCACTGGGCGGCGTACGCCCGGCGCGGGACCGCGCCGACCGCCCAGGACGAACTGCGCCGCTCCCTGTCCGATTTGGTCCGGGTCCCCGTGGTCGGGGTGCCGGCCCACGAGAGCGGGGACGCCTTCACCGCCGAGCTGGACGGGGTGCTGCTGGTCTGTCCGTGGCGGACGCGGCTGCGCGGCTGGCTGGCGCTGGAGGAGCTGGCGGCGAACTTCCCGGCGCCGGTGCTGGACGCGGCGCTGCCCCCGTCCACGCGCCGGCGGGCCGCCGCCGAGTACGAGGCCTGGCGGGAGCGGAACCCCGACGCGCGCCCGTGGATCCGCACCGGGGTGTGGCAGGTGCCGCTGCGCTGGTTCGTGCTGGTGGGGGACGAGGAGCGGGAGTACCTGCCGGGGGAGCTGCTGCGGTACCGGACGCCGATGGTGCAGGCGCGGCGCCGGCTGGCGCGGGGGCTGCGGACGCTGCGCGAGGCGGAGCGGCGGGGGTGGCCGGGGTACGGGCCGCTGGCCGAGGGGCTGGCGGAGGTCGGCCGCTGGCTGGAGGAGTTCCACCCGAGGTCGATGGTCGAACTGGACTACGGCGGGCTGCTGCACGCGCTCCCGGCTGACGGACTGGCCGCGGACCGGTCGGCCCGCGACCTCGCGGAGGGGATCGCGGCCCTGCGGGAGGGGGACCAGGAGGGGGCGGCGGCGGTCCACGAGGAACTCGCACGGCGCTGGAGGGTGGTGCGGGAGAGACTTTTCGCGAACTAGAGGCAGCCTTGACCCTTTCCGGAGGCGGGGTCTGCGTAGATCATGGACGTACCTGTTCGGAACCCGTTCGGGCGCTACGCGTATCGCCCGTATCGGTCATGATCGGCTGAATGGCCCACAAGTCGCAGATCAGGGGCTTGATCACGGTATTAGGGTCTTTGTTCCAGGACCTACGTCCCGATCCGGGCCATTGGCTCAAGCGTGACGGACCGCACTATCCACACCCTTGCGCCCATCCCCTATCCTCATGCCAAAATAGGACAAGGAGTCCGGGGAGGGTTCCTTCCGCCCAACTAAGGGCGGAATGCTCGGTATTGCACTCTATGGGGGGTCTGACGACTCCTGATCGCTCTGTGACTGATCGTCACAGTGGGGTGACTGTCCGTTATGGGACGGTCCATCGGCTTCCGCCGCTGATGAACACCTCGGAGGGCAATTCCATCGGTTTGGCCGTCGAGGCTGGACGGATGGTGTAGTTGTAGTGCCGAGGACAAGCCGTTCGTCCTATAACCGACTCGGCCTGCGTATGTCCATTTCGGGCAACGCGGGCCAAGGTGCAGAATTTAGAGGAAAGAACCGAGATGGTTCGGTTCTCCCGAGGAGGCCGCTCATGACCGCTCGCACCCCTGATGCCGAGCCGCTGCTGACCCCGGCTGAGGTTGCCACCATGTTCCGCGTGGACCCGAAGACGGTTACCCGCTGGGCCAAGGCCGGCAAGCTCACGTCCATCCGCACCCTGGGTGGACACCGCCGTTATCGCGAGGCCGAGGTTCGCGCACTGCTCGCGGGAATTCCGCAGCAGCGCAGCGAGGCCTGAGGTCCCGCAGCACCACCGCTTTAACGGGTGCGTATCGGATCCCCCAATCCGATGAACCCACACAGCTTCATGCGGCGGGGCCTGCCCCAACAGGCACTGCCGTCGATCGCGCTGGACTCCGCCGGGTCCAGCGCGATTTTTTTGTCCTGGGAGGGGTCCGGCGGGCAGGTGCCATTGCACATATTAAATCGAGCATGCGTAGGGCTCCGATAAATGTGCGAGTCTCAAAAACTCATGTGGTGACTCCCGTCACATCTGATGACTCTTGTACATCCGGCAATGCACCACGTAAAGGGATGTCCCGCACAGGACGCCTCACACGAACGGGGGATTTCTCCCCTCTGGGCGATGTGCACCCCGAAACTCGGAAGGGCCCTCTGGAGGGGCCGTGAGGGGCGGGGGTGACCCGTGAGGCCGGGGCGGGCCGCCGGGGCCCTCAGAGGGGCGTCCAGGGCGTTGTGAGCCCCGCGTGATCATGAGGTGGCGGAGCGCGTCCGCGGAGGGGCCGGACCGCGGACCCGGCAACGCGTCAGGGCCCGCATCCCCTGGGGGATACGGGCCCTGACGTTTCTGCGAACCTGACGGGACTTGAACCCGCGACCTCCACCTTGACAGGGTGGCGAGCTAACCAACTGCTCCACAGGTCCTTGACTTACCGCCGATCGCTCGGCTGTGAGTCAGACTGTACAGCAGGTCAGGGGGTGCGGTCGAACCCGATCACGGGGCGAGCGCGTCCACCGCCTTCACGATGCGCTTGTCGGAGATCGGATACGCCGTCCCGAGGGCGTGCGCGAAGTAGCTGACCCGCAGTTCCTCGATCATCCAGCGGATCTCGGTGACCGCCTCCGGCACGGGCCGGCCCTTCGGCAACTGCTCCAGCAGCCACAGGTACTCGTCCCGCATCTCGTGGACCTTCTCCATGCGCGTGGTGTCGCGCTGGGCGCCCGTCGGCATCTGCTGGAGCCGCCGGTCGATCGCCACCAGGTAGCGCATCAGGTCCGGCAGCCGCTTCAGCCCGGTCAGCGTCACGAAACCGGCCGGCATCAGCGCCGCCAGCTGCGTCTTGACGTCCGCCACGTTCGCCATCAGGGCCAGGCTGCCGGTGGCCTTCAGCCGCCGCTCGCAGGCCTGCCAGGCCGCCAGGACCTGCTGCACCTGCCCGACCGTGCGCACGGTGGTGTCCACCAGGTCGGCCCGCACCGCGTCGAAGAGCCGGCGGAAGCCCGCCTCGTCCCAGGCCGGGCCGCCGTGGTCGCCGATCAGCTTGTCCGTGGCCGCGGTCGCGCAGTCGTCGAACAGCGCCTGGATGGAGCCGTGCGGGTTCCGCGACAGGGCCAGCTTCTGCTGGTTGGTGAGCTTGTCCGAGGCGAACTTCGCCGGGTTCACCGGGATGTTCAGGAGGATCAGCCGCCGGGTGCCCAGCCACATCGCCCGCTGCTGCTCGGCCTCGGTGTCGAAGAGCCGGACGGAGACGCTCGTCCCCTCGTCCACCAGCGCCGGGTACGCCTTCACCGGTTGGCCGGCCCGCCGGGTCTCGAAGACCTTCGTCAGGGCGCCGATCGTCCAGTCCGTCAGTCCCGTGCGCTCCAGGGACTCCCCGCCCGCGCGCTCGGCGGTGGCCGCCGCGGCCTTGGACAGGGCCTGGCGCGCCTTGGGCTTCAGCCGGAGCCGCAGGGCTTCCAGGTCCTTGGCCTCGCCGAGGTTGCGGCGCCGCTCGTCGACGATCCGGAAGGTGATCTTCAGGTGTTCCGGGATCCGGGTCAGGTCGAAGTCCTCGGCCGTGACCGGCACCCCCACCATCCGCTGGAGCTCGCGCGCCAGCGCCACCGGCAGCGGCTCCCCGAGCGAAGGGGCCCGCTCCAGGAAGCGGGAGGAGTAGTTCGGCGCGGGCACGTAGTGCCGGCGGATCGGCTTCGGCAGCGAGCGGATCAGCTCGGTGACGACCTCCTCGCGCAGACCCGGGATCTGCCAGTCGAAGCCCTCCTCGGTGACCTGGTTCAGCACGTGGAGCGGGACGTGGACGGTCACGCCGTCCGCGTCCGCACCCGGCTCGAACTGGTACGTCACCCGGAACTTCAGCTGCCCCTGCCGCCAGGAGTCCGGATAGTCGGCCTTGGTGACCCCGGCCGCCTTCTCCGTCAGCAGCATCTCGCGCTCGAAGTCGAGGAGTTCCGGCTCCTTGCGCTTCTTGTGCTTCCACCAGGAGTCGAAGTGCGCCCCCGAGACCACGTGCTCTGGGATCCGCTGGTCGTAGAAGTCGAACAGGGTCTCGTCGTCCACCACGATGTCGCGGCGCCGCGCCCGGTTCTCCAGCTCCTCGACCTCGGTCAGCAGCTTGCGGTTGTCCGCGTAGAACTTGTGGTGGGTGCGCCAGTCGCCCTCCACCAGCGCGTTGCGGATGAACAGCTCGCGCGAGACCTCGGGGTCGATCCGGCCGTAGTTGATCTTCCGCTGGGCGACGATCGGCACCCCGTACAGGGTGACCTTCTCGTACGCCATCACGGCCGCCTGGTCCTTCTCCCAGTGCGGCTCGCTGTACGTGCGCTTGATCAGGTGCTGCGCGAGGGGCTCCACCCACTCGGGCTCCACCTTGGCGTTCACCCGCGCCCACAGCCGCGAGGTCTCCACCAGCTCCGCCGACATCAGGAACTTCGGCTGCTTCTTGAAGAGGGAGGAGCCCGGGAAGATCGCGAACTTCGCGGACCGCGCGCCCAGGTACTCGTTCTTGTCGGTGTCCTTCAGGCCGATGTGCGACAGCAGGCCGGCCAGCAGCGAGATGTGGACGTTCGTCTCGGCGGCGTCCGCCTCGTTGACGTGGATGCCCATCGACTTGGCGACCGTACGCAGCTGCGAGTAGATGTCCTGCCACTCGCGGATGCGCAGGAAGTTCAGGTACTCCTGCTTGCACATCCGGCGGAAGGAGGACGAGCCGCGCTCCTTCTGCTGCTCGCGGACGTAGCGCCACATGTTCAGGAAGGAGAGGAAGTCGCTCGTCTCGTCCTTGAAGCGGGCGTGGTTCTGGTCCGCCTGCGTCTGCTTGTCCGAGGGACGCTCGCGCGGGTCCTGGATCGACAGCGCCGCCGCGATCACCATGACCTCGCGGACGCAGTTGTTCTTGTCCGCCTCCACGACCATGCGGGCCAGCCGCGGGTCCACCGGCAGCTGGGAGAGCTTGCGGCCCATCGGGGTGAGCCGCTTCTTCGGATCCTTCTCCGCCGGGTCCAGCGCGCCCAGCTCCTGGAGCAGCTGCACGCCGTCGCGGATGTTGCGGTGGTCCGGCGGGTCGATGAAGGGGAACTTCTCGATCTCGCCCAGGCCCGCCGCGGTCATCTGGAGGATGACGGAGGCCAGGTTCGTCCGCAGGATCTCGGCGTCCGTGAACTCCGGACGGGCGTTGAAGTCGTCCTCGGAGTACAGCCGGATGCAGATGCCGTCGCTGGTACGGCCGCAGCGGCCCTTGCGCTGGTTGGCGCTGGCCTGCGAGATCCGCTCGATCGGCAGCCGCTGCACCTTGGTGCGGTGGCTGTAGCGCGAGATGCGGGCCGTGCCCGGGTCGATCACGTACTTGATGCCGGGGACCGTCAGGGAGGTCTCCGCGACGTTCGTCGCCAGGACGATCCGCCGTCCCGTGTGCTGCTGGAACACCCGGTGCTGCTCGGCGTGCGAGAGCCGGGCGTAGAGGGGGAGCACCTCGGTGAAACGGAGCTTGCGCTTCTCCAGCGCGTCCGCCGTGTCCCGGATCTCGCGCTCGCCGGAGAGGAACACCAGGATGTCTCCCGGCCCCTCCCCCTGGAGCTCGTCGACGGCCTCGCAGATCGCGGTGATCTGGTCCCGGTCGGCGTCCTCGGAGTCCTCCTCCAGGAGCGGCCGGTAGCGGACCTCCACCGGGTACGTCCGCCCGCTGACCTCGACGATCGGCGCGTCGCCGAAGTGCCGGGAGAACCGCTCGGGGTCGATGGTCGCCGAGGTGATGACGACCTTCAGGTCGGGGCGCTTGGGCAGCAGCGTCGCCAGGTAGCCGAGCAGGAAGTCGATGTTCAGGGACCGCTCGTGGGCCTCGTCGATGATGATCGTGTCGTAGGCGCGCAGCTCGCGGTCCGTCTGGATCTCGGCGAGCAGGATGCCGTCCGTCATCAGCTTCACGAAGGTCTCGTCCGGGTTCACCTGGTCGGTGAAGCGGACCTTCCAGCCGACCGTCCGGCCGAGCTCGGACCTCAGCTCCTCCGCGATGCGCTCCGCGACCGTGCGGGCGGCGATCCGGCGGGGCTGGGTGTGCCCGATCATGCCCCGGACGCCGCGCCCCAGCTCCATGCAGATCTTGGGGATCTGCGTGGTCTTCCCGGAGCCGGTCTCGCCCGCGACGATCACGACCTGGTGGTCGCGTATCGCCTCGGCGATCTCGTCCTTCTTCTGGCTGACGGGCAGGTTCTCGGGATACGTGACCTCCGGCATGCGCGAGGCACGGCCGGACAGTCGCGCGGCGGCCTTCTCGGCCTCCGCGGCGATCTCGTCGAGCACGGCCTGCTGGGCCTCGGGCTTGCGGATGCGGCGGGCGCCCTCGAGGCGACGGCCGAGGCGGTGCGCGTCCCGGAGGGAGATCTCACCGAGAAGCGTCTGCAGGGCGGCGAAGGAAGTAGACATACCTGATCGAGGATCTCACCTGGGCCGGGCGGGTGGCGAACGCATTTGTGCCCCTCCCCGTACCATTTCGGGACGAGTCCCCCAGTTGTGCGAGTGAGAGGCGGCCCACCTTTGTCCTGCCGTCCTCACGCGTACCCGTGGGCCGCCGCCGTGTCCGCGCTGCTGGCGGGGGTGCTGGGCCTAGCCCTGGCCCTCGCCCCGGCCGGGCCGCTCCGCGCCACGGCGGACCAGAACCCCGGGCCGCGGGCCCAGGCCGGCTACGCGGCGCAGGCTCAGGCGGCTTCGGCGGCGCAGGCCCAGCCCGGCCACGCGGCGCAGGCTCAGGCCGGCCACGCGACGGAGGCCCAGGCGGCTTCGACGGCGCAGGCCCAGCCCGGCCACGCGGCGCAGGCTCAGGCCGCTCCCGCGGCGGCCGCGCAGGCCGGTCCCGGTGCGCGGGCGGGTCTCGTGGAGGCGGCCTTCGCGGAGGCGGTGCCCGCGCGGGGGCCCGTCTGCGTCCCGGACTCCGGCGGAGCCGGGTCCGCGCCCGCCGTGCCGCCCCGGGCGGGGCAGGAGCACGCCTGCGCCCCCGTCGCCCGGACCTCGCCCGAAGGGGTGCGGCCGCACCGGGCCGAGTGCGTACGGCTACCCGTACGCGGCCCCGACCGGCCGGCGCCCGGGCCCGTCGAGCTGTCCGTGATGCGGGTGTAGGGGAGCCGGTCCGCCGGTTCCCCCGTACACCCCGCTCTGGAGCACCCGTATGTCCACCACCCGCAAGACCTCCCGCAAGCCCCTGCTGTACGCCGCCGGGGTCGCCGTCGCCGCCGTCACCCTCGGCCTCGTCTCCTGGCAGGCCACCGCGCCCGCGGAGAAGCACCGCGACGCCTCCGACCCCGCCTCCGCCTCCGCGAAGGCCACGCCCGGGTCCGACCCCGCCGCCGGGCTGAAGGCCCTCGCCCGCCGCGAGGCCGGCGACAAGCTCGCCGTGGGCCGCGCCGACGCACCCGTCGTCCTCATCGAGTACTCCGACTTCAAGTGCGGCTACTGCGCCAAGTTCGCCCGGGACACCGAGCCCGAACTGGTGAAGAAGTACGTGGAGGACGGCACCCTGCGCATCGAGTGGCGCAACTTCCCGATCTTCGGCGCCGAGTCCGAGGCCGCCGCCAAGGCCGCCTGGGCGGCCGGGCAGCAGGACCGCTTCACCGCCTTCCACGCCGCCGCGTACGCCGAGGACGCCAAGGCCAAGGGCTTCGGCGAGGAGCGACTGATCGAGCTGGCCCGTGAGGCCGGGGTCCCCGACCTGGAGCGCTTCAAGGCCGACATGGCCGGCGAGGCGGCCTCCGCCGCCCTGAGCCGGGACCGGGAGGAGGGCTACCGCATCGGCGTCCAGTCCACCCCCTCCTTCCTCGTCAACGGGCAGCCCATCGCCGGCGCCCAGCCCCTCGACGCCTTCACCACGGCCATCGCCCGGGCCAAGGCGCAGGCGAAGGCCGGGCAGTGAGCGGCATCGGCTACGCGGCCGCCCTCCTCGGTGGCCTCCTCGCCCTCCTCAGCCCCTGCAGCGCCCTGCTGCTGCCCGCCTTCTTCGCCTACTCCATCGACTCCCGCTCCCGGCTGCTCGCCCGCACCGGGATCTTCTACGCGGGCCTCGCGACCACCCTCGTACCGCTGGGCGCGGCCGGCTCGTACGCGGGCCGGTTCTTCCACTCCCACCGCGACCAGCTCGTCCTGGCCGGCGGCTGGCTGATCATCGCGCTGGGCCTGGCCCAGATCCTCGGCCTCGGCTTCGCCCCGAAGCGGCTCTCCGAGCTCTCGGGGCGGATCCGCCCGACCACCGCCCTGTCGGTGTACGCGCTCGGCGCCGTCTACGGGCTGGCCGGGTTCTGCGCCGGCCCGATCCTGGGCAGCGTCCTGACGGTGGCGGCGGTCAGCGGCAGCCCGGTCTACGGCGGCCTGCTGCTCGCGGTGTACGCGCTGGGCATGGCCGTACCGCTGTTCGTGCTGGCCCTGCTCTGGGAGCGCTTCGACCTGGGCCGGCGGCGCTGGCTGCGCGGCCGCGCCCTGCGGGTCGGCAGGCTCGAACTGCACACGACCTCGCTGCTGTCCGGGCTGTTCTTCATCACCCTGGGCGCCCTGTTCCTGCTGTACGACGGGGCCAGTGCGCTGCCGGGGCTGCTGGACGTGGACGACTCGTACGCGGTCGAGGAGAAGGTGGGCGCCGTCGCGGACGCGGTCCCGGACTGGGCGCTGCTCGGGCTGATCGCCGCGGGGGCGGTCGCCTTCGGGCTGCTGCGCTGGCGGCGCTCGGCCCGCGAGGGGGCCGAGGAGGAGTGAAACGCGGAAGGCCCCGTCCGGAGACGGGGCCTTCCTTTTGTGGCTGGGGCCGGGGTCGAACCGGCGACCTATCGCTTTTCAGGCGATCGCTCGTACCAACTGAGCTACCCAGCCACGAGATCGTTTCCGATCTCAGCGAACCTGACGGGACTTGAACCCGCGACCTCCACCTTGACAGGGTGGCGAGCTAACCAACTGCTCCACAGGTCCTTGCATTGTGCGAGAACAAGTCTCGCACATGGTGTTGCGTACCCCCAACGGGATTCGAACCCGTGCTACCGCCTTGAAAGGGCGGCGTCCTGGGCCACTAGACGATGAGGGCTAAAGGCCCGCCGGGCACTTTCCAGCGCGTCGGGGACGTGAGAAGCATATGGGATCGGAGGAGGTATCGCCAAAACGGTTCCCGCCCACGGTGGGAACGGCCTGCGCCGGGGCGACAATGGCCGGGTGCTGGAGATGACGCGCGAGGAGTTCGAGGAGCTCGTCGCAGAGGCCCTGGACCGGATCCCCCCGGAGCTGACGCGGCTGATGGACAACGTGGCGGTCTTCGTCGAGGACGAGCCGCCGGCCGGTGACCCCGACCTGCTCGGCCTGTACGAGGGGACCCCGCTCACCGAGCGCGGCGAGTGGTACGCCGGCGTGCTCCCCGACCGCATCACGATCTACCGCAACCCCACGCTGCGCATGTGCGAGGACCGGGAGAGCGTGGTCGCCGAGACGGAGGTGACGGTGGTCCACGAGATCGCCCACCACTTCGGCATCGACGACGAACGGCTGCACGCCCTGGGGTACGGGTGACCCGGCCCGTCCCGGGCGCGGAGGCGATCGACCCGGACGTCGACCTCCACGTCCCCGCCCAGCGCGCCGAGCCGCAGGGCCGCGTCCTCGCGGCGGTGGCCGCCGGCGGGGCCCTGGGGGCGGCCGCGCGCTACGGGGTGGCCCTGCTGTGGCCGGCCGCCTCCGCGGGCTTCCCGTGGGCGACCCTCTGGACCAACGTCGCGGGCTGCGCGCTGATCGGCGTGCTGATGGCGCTGATCGGCGAGGGCGGGCGGCGCTCACCGCACCCGCTGCTGCGCCCCTTCGCGGGCACCGGGGTGCTGGGCGGGTTCACCACCTTCTCGACCTACGCCGTGGACTTCTCGCGCCTGCTGGACGCCGGGCGGGCCGGGCTCGCGCTGGCGTACGCCGGGCTGACCGTGGCGGGCGCGCTGGGCGCGGTGTGGGCGGCGGCCTCGCTGACCCGGCTGGCGGTACGGGGCCGGGGGGCCGTGTGAACTGGCTGCTGGTGGTGGCGGGCGCGGTCGTCGGCGCGCCGCTGCGGTACCTGACCGACCGGTTCGTGCAGGCGCGGCACGACTCCGTCTTCCCGTGGGGGACCTTCGTGGTCAACGCGGGGGCCTGCCTGGTGCTGGGGGTGCTCTCCGGGGCCCTGCTGGCGGGGGCCGCCTCCTCGCACGTGTCCCTGCTGCTGGGGACGGGGCTGTGCGGGGCGCTGAGCACGTACTCGACGTTCTCGTACGAGACGCTGCGGCTGGCCGAGCGCGGCTGGAGGTTCCTCGCCGCGGCGAACGTGGCGGCCTCGGTCCTGGTCGGGCTCGGCGCCGTGACGCTGGGCTCGCAGGTGGCGCGGCAGCTGTTCGCCTGAGCCGGGCGCCCGCGCCGGCCGGGGGGCCGTCCGCGCAACTCGCGCAAGGGGCGTGTCTCTTACGGGGTAAAGGGAGTTGGGCTCATTGACCCGCTCATCGCGGACCCCGCCCCGCGCCCAGGAGGTGCCCCCCGTGCGCCCGTTGCCCCCCTCCCTCTCCACCACCCTGAGACTGGCCGTCTCCGCCCTCGCCGTCGCGGCCACGGCGGGCTGCATGAGCGTCGGCGAGGACGCCGCGAAGCCCGGGCCGGCCGCCTCGGTGGGCGGCAAGGACGCCGGCGGGCCGGCCGGGGGCGCGGCCGCCGGGCACGGTTCGGGGATCCACGGCAACGGGCACGGCGTGAAGGAGGGCACGGGGCCGCAGGACGGGAAGTCCGGCGAGCCCGGCAAGGCCTCGGGGGCGACCGGGGCCTCTCCCGGCCCCGGCGCGCCTGCGGGCAAGCCGGGCCAGCCCTCGCCGTCGGCCGGTCCCGGGGGCGGGGCCGGCGGGCAGGGGGGCCAGGTGCCGTCCGGGGGCGGCTCGGGGTCGGGCTCCGGAGCGGGTGGTTCTGGTTCGGGGTCCGGTTCCGGGTCGGGCTCGGGAGCCGGGGGATCCGGTTCCGGGTCGGGGTCAGGTGGTGCGGGCGGGGCCGGTGGGGCCGGCGGATCGGGGTCGGGCGGCTCCGGAGGGTCGACCGGCACGCCCGGCGGAGGGGTGACCACGCCTCCTGTGACGCAACCCACGCCGAGCGAGACGCCCCCGGCGTCGCCTGGGCCGAGCCTGGCCTGAGCCCCGCGGAGGCGGGGGCTGCGTCGCAGGTCGGAGGGGGTTTTGCAGGAACGACTTGCCAGACCCCCGGGAGGGTGCGTATGGTTATAGATCGTTTGATCCCATTGCCCGGCGCCGAATCCGAAGAGCGCCGTGTGGCGCGTACTCTCCCTAGCCGTGGCTGACCGCATTGAGGCGGTCGATTTGCGATTCACGGAGTTTGGGCGCGTGCCGAGACTCCGGAAGGTTTCGCATTTCGCATGTCCATTTCCAGTTCTGACCGTTCCGTCATGCCCGAGAACGACTCCAACGAGATCGTCGACGCCGTAGAAGCCCTTGTGGTCACCGAGGCCATGGAGGCCGCGGAGGCGAACGAGATCATCGAGGCGCTTGAGGCCGACGTGACGGCCGACGCCGACGTCGACTCCGACGAGGACGACGCCGCCGACGCCGAGCCCACGGTCACCTTCGCGGACCTCGGTCTGCCCGAGGGCGTCGTGCGCAAGCTCGCGCAGAACGGCGTCACCACCCCGTTCCCGATCCAGGCCGCGACCATCCCGGACGCCCTGGCGGGCAAGGACATCCTCGGCCGTGGCCGCACCGGCTCCGGCAAGACCCTCTCCTTCGGTCTGCCGACCCTGGCGCGCCTCGCCGGCGGCTTCACCGACAAGAAGAAGCCCCGCGCGGTCATCCTCACCCCGACCCGCGAGCTCGCGATGCAGGTCGCGGACGCCCTCCAGCCCTACGGCGACGTCCTCGGCCTGAAGATGAAGGTCGTCTGCGGCGGTACCTCCATGGGCAACCAGATCTACGCCCTGGAGCGCGGTGTCGACATCCTCGTCGCCACCCCCGGCCGTCTGCGCGACATCATCAACCGCGGCGCCTGCTCCCTGGAGAACGTCGAGGTCGCGGTCCTCGACGAGGCCGACCAGATGGCCGACCTGGGCTTCCTGCCCGAGGTCACCGAGCTGCTCGACCAGGTCCCGGCCGGCGGCCAGCGCATGCTCTTCTCCGCCACGATGGAGAACGAGATCGGCACCCTGGTCAAGCGCTACCTGTCGAACCCGGTCAGCCACGAGGTCGACAGCGCCCAGGGCAACGTCACGACCATGACCCACCACGTCCTCGTCGTGAAGCCGAAGGACAAGGCGCCGGTCACGGCCGCCATCGCCGCCCGCAAGGGCCGCACCATCATCTTCGTCCGCACCCAGCTGGGCGCCGACCGCATCGCCGAGCAGCTCGTCGAGGCCGGTGTGAAGGCCGACGCGCTGCACGGCGGCATGACGCAGGGCGCCCGTACCCGCGTCCTCGCCGACTTCAAGGACGGCTACGTCAACGCGCTCGTCGCCACCGACGTCGCCGCCCGCGGCATCCACGTCGACGGCATCGACCTGGTCCTCAACGTGGACCCGGCCGGCGACCACAAGGACTACCTGCACCGCTCGGGCCGCACCGCCCGCGCCGGCAAGTCGGGCGTCGTGGTCTCCCTCGCCCTGCCGCACCAGCGCCGCCAGATCTTCCGCCTGATGGAGGACGCGGGCGTCGACGCCTCGCGCCACATCGTCGGCGGGGCCGGCGCCTTCGACCCGGAGGTCGCCGAGATCACCGGTGCGCGCTCGCTCACCGAGGTCCAGGCCGACTCCGCGAACAACGCCGCCAAGCAGGCCGAGCGCGAGGTCTCCGACCTGACCAAGCAGCTGGAGCGCGCCACCCGTCGCGCCGCCGAGCTCCGCGAGGAGGCCGACCGCCTGGTCGCCCGCTCCGCCCGCGAGCGCGGTGAGGACCCGGAGGCCGCCGTCGCCGAGGTCGTCGAGGCCGCCGAGGCCGAGCTGGCCGCCGTCGTGGCCGAGCAGGCCGCGCAGGCCGCCGCCCAGGAGCAGCGCAACACCGAGCGCCGCGACGAGCGGGGCAACTACGAGCGCCGCGACAACCGCCGTGACGACCGCGGTGACCGTGGTGGCGACCGTGGCGGCTTCCGTCGCGACGACCGTCCCTCCGGTGGTTTCCGCCGTGACGACCGTCCGTCGGGTGGTTTCCGTCGTGACGACCGTCCGTCGGGTGGCTTCAACCGTGACGACCGTGGTGGCGACCGTGGCGGCTTCCGCCGTGACGACCGTCCCTCCGGTGGTTTCCGCCGTGACGACCGTCCGTCGGGTGGTTTCCGTCGTGACGACCGTCCGTCGGGTGGCTTCAACCGTGACGAC